>CAZMEH010001037.1:0-3766 GCA_964564885.1 uncultured Saprospiraceae bacterium
CCATTCTAATTAAAAAGATCACTCCACTTTGCATTGTATAACAAAATAAATAGTTTCCTGTGTTTAAACATTAATTATTTGATATATTTGCAGAGCAACAAGTTACTGATAATAAAGAAAAATAATTATGCTATGAAGATAGAAGAAGCTATCCGTCAAGAAAAATTCGTTCACCAATGGCAAAAAGTTCTTATTAATATCCTCTATACTAATAATTGGATGGTTAGCCAAATAAAGTCTTCTTTAAAGTCATTTAATATAACGATGCAACAGTATAATGTACTCCGTATATTGCGTGGTCAACATCCAAAACCAATCACAACTTCTATTATTAGAGAAAGAATGCTTGACAAAATGTCTGATGCTTCTCGCATTGTTGACCGTTTGCATAAAAAAGGCTTAGTTATTCGTTCTATTTGTCCTAAGGATAAAAGATTAGTTGATGTCTTAATCAGCGATAAAGGACTTCAATTATTAGAAACTATTTTACAAAACACTAATCAACTAGATGAAATAACGACTAACTTAACAGAAGATGAGGCGACTACATTAAATGAGTTATTAGATAAAATTCGTACTAACGAAACAGCCAAATAAAAGGTTTCGTGCTAATAGAGACTAATAAGTTATCATAAAAAATACAAAAGGAATAAAAGCATCAAAGAGTTTTTAGATCTCTTTAACCATTTTTATTCCTTTTGTACTAATATTAAAAAAAATCGGACGCCTGACCATGAAACGTCCCGACAACTATCGAGAGACACCTGATTGGTCAGAAATTATTTATTCTTAACCAATTTGATATTTTTCTTTTGCTCACCATCAACGATTAATTGAGCAATATAAACACCTGCTGTCAATTGTTCACCCAAGACAATAAAACCATTTTGATTATTCAAATTCAGTTCTTGAACCAATTGACCAACTGCATTATAAACATGCAACTTAGCATCTTTATAAGAGTCTTGTAAATTGTAAATGATCGTGAAGTCCGTAGAAGATGGATTTGGTGCGGCTAATAATGTATTAGGAGCTTCTTCCAAATTATTGACATTCACAGAAGTACTATCAAATACAGTAAACATATCTACCGCAGCTTCTAAAATATGACCACTTCCTTGTAAGTCCGTAGTTTCAAAAACAACATACATATTAGCTGTTGGTGTTACAAAATCACTAATCTTAATCATCCTTTTGGCACTCCAATTAGACGCAGATTGATCAATCGTTTCAACAACAACTTTTTGTGTACCATTGTCAATACTAATGGTTAGTTCATCATTTGGATTACCGTTACCACCATCGTTAAAAAACCATGTGTAATAAGATAAATATGGATCATTGTAACTTACTACATCGAAAATAGGAGAATGTAAATATACTGTACCATTATCAACATCGTCATCGCCACCGCTTGTACCACTATTACCTGTTACATAACATTCTTTACCAAAGTCCTTTGAAATATCATTTCCTGGGTTCGATGCATTTCCTTGATACAATGTTCCTTGAGGAATTCCTCTTTCCCAATCTCCAGAAGAAGCATTTCCAAGAGATACCCAACCTAGGTCTAATGAAAAATTATCTTCATAACCAATATCCAAAGTGTAATTCAACGCACCTGAATTCAAAGGAATAGTTTCATTCGTCAAGACAGTCATTTTGTAGCCCCATTTACCAACTACAACATTATAATCGCCTGGATAAAAACCACTTAAATTGAAATCACCCATTGTGCTTGTTGTAGTTTCGTATTCGTAAGTACCATTATAAATACGAACCATTGCGCTATCAACACTTGTTCCAGCACCAAATTGTGTTACATTTCCACTTAATGCAAATGCAATCAACGGTTGAAGTTGAACATCTTGAGCATTTAAAACACCATTTGTTAAAGTAGTAGAAATCGTTTGAGACTGATAACCTGGTGCAGAATATTCTACATTATAAATTCCTGAAACAGCATAACCCGTTGCATAATCACCGCTGATATCCGTTGCTTCATTACGAAGTGTCGTCAAAATCTTTACTGATGCTTCATTAATTGCGTTACCATTACTTGCATCTGTTACTTTTCCTTCCAAGTAACAAGCTCTCACATAGTTTGGCTGCAAAACATATGCACCATTCCCAATATCAGAAACCACAATTAGTCCTGATGGAAAATACGGATATGCGCCCCAAACTCCTTGAAAACCTGTTGATGGCGGAATATAAGTATCAAAATTTCCAACTTCAATTAAGTTGTGCGGACGTGCTGCATCTACTAGAATACAACCATCTGTATAATAAGAAACGATTAAAAAATCATCCAAAACATGAACATTGTGTGGAATAACGCCATCGCCAAGTGTTGAATCTGGACGAAAACGATCTAATTCTATCACATTGCTTGCATCAGAAACATCATATGAGCCAACGTAAGCATTCGCTTTTTCATCTGTTGTAAATAAGTAATTACTGTTGTCTGATAACCAAACATTATGCGTAAACAAC
Organism: uncultured Saprospiraceae bacterium; assembly: GCA_964564885.1. Taxonomy (GTDB): domain Bacteria; phylum Bacteroidota; class Bacteroidia; order Chitinophagales; family Saprospiraceae; genus CAKZLL01. The sequence continues at coordinate 2,497 of CAZMEH010001037.1, forward strand.
GTTGGCGTTGTTTGAGAACCTAGAAAGACTGGAGTAGCCTTATTTGTAACATCATAAATAGAAAAATATCCACCATAAATATCCGCCGTATAAAGTGTATCACCTCTGGTATAACAATCATGTGCATATTCAGCATCTACTGCACCTAAATAAATTGGCGTTCCAGGTGTTGTTGCAACATCAAACATCGTCACACCACGATTTCCAGGATTCGCACCACTAATATATGCAATACCATTTTCGTCAATCCAAATATTGTGTGCCGTATTCAACGTATCTGTTCCACTTGGCAAAACCAATTCTGGACGATACAATGAATAAGTAATACCGTTCGGTAAGTTTGACATATCAATTATCATCAAACCGTCATTACCTTGATCACAAGTAATGTAAGCGTAATCGCCCCAAACCTTAATATCTCTCCAAACAGATTGATCACCTGGCGCATAACCAACTTGAACAGGATTAGAAGGTGTTGATAAATCTAAAATAGAAACGCCATTGGCTAAGCCAATAATTGCGTATTCATTACCCATATTATCTGTGTAGCCCCAAGAGTCACTCAGATTCGTATTGTTGTAGTTATATTGTCCTACATAAGAGACATTCAGCTGTGCAAAACTAAATGTTGCGAGCAAGCAAAATGAAACTAGAAAAAAGCATTGTTTGAAAATTATCATATGTAAAAATAATTTGTGTGAGAAGCTGTTTCGACAGTTTCTAAATGAATTTCATAAATACCATACAAAGTTACTCTTTCTAAGTATTTCATACTGTCAATCCTTTGTCAATCAGTTCAATTTTCATAGAATTTATTTTTTTCAAGATAAAATTACAAAATTATAAAAGTTGGTCTACTTCTTGCACTACTCTTTGTAGAGCATCGATTTAAACAAAGTAAACAACAACAAAAAATGATCACGTTAACATTAATATTGATTTTAACAGCAATTATCCCAATTAAAGAAAAAGTAGTCGTAAAGGCTAGAGTTCGTATAAATTACGGTGAATGGTTTTAAGATTTTAATCCAAACAAATAGATACATCAAATAAAAATCCAAACAAATAAATACATTAAAAAAGTATTAAGCACTAATCCAAACAAATAAATAAGACAGACACAAACATTCGTAAACAAAATAAGGATACAGTCAAACGACTCGTGTCCTTTTTTTTATGTCTTCTCTCAAGAATTGACTGCTTTGATTTATTGAATAAAGACTAATATTCTAGGATAATATTTACAATTAATTGGCAGGTCTTTATATAG
>CAZMEH010001038.1:0-6648 GCA_964564885.1 uncultured Saprospiraceae bacterium
GTGTCGTGTGCCGTGTGCCGTGTGCCGTGTGCCGTTTGCCGTTTGCCGTTTGCCGTTTGCCGTTTGCCGTTTGCCGTTTGCCGTTTGCCGTTTGCCGTTTCTTGAAACTTCCAGAATAATTTTCAAAGAACCATTTTATTTCATGAAATATTCAGGCTAAAACCAACTAGCCCTTTGACCATTTTTACCAAATTAATCAGACAACTTCAAGTAAAATCTCGTCAAATTAGCATTTTTTAGTTGTTGTAAACTAGGTAAAGTTGTTTTAAATAGCTCACAAATCAGACCTTATAGTTTTTGTAAAGGCTACCTTTCCCATCTATATGGATACCCTAAATCCACAAAACCTATAAGATTTAAACTTTGGGAAGAAGAAGTAAAACGCCTCCGTCGGTTGATTTTATGATAACCTTTTTCACTTTCGAGAAAATTGTCGAAGAACGTTTTAATATTTGAGCATTACTTATTGTATTTTTGCGGGACTATTTTTTAATTATAATGAAGACAATGAAAATTAACATAACAACATTAGATAATAGCGTTGCTAAAGAATTACTAATTCCAATTACAGAAGCAGATACAACAAGAACATCTTTTCAGGATTTAGTCAGTCGATTTGGACTAAATGAAACAATTGTAAAAGACGTTAGAGGAAAATATAAAGAAGTTGTCACCTGTTATCCAAACCATGATACGGTTCATAAAATTCATTTTATTGGTTTAGGAGAAGGTGAATCATTTTTAAAAACAAGGGAAGCAGCCCGAAGTTTTTCATTTAAAAACAAAAAGGGATTAGGTGCTTCTTTGGCATTGGTAGCCACTTTTGTTGACCATACAATGGTAGAAGCAATTGTCAATGGACTTGAATTAAGTACTTATGATATAGCTTTGTACAAACAGAAAGAAGAAAATAGCGAACATCCATTAACACAAACAACTTTAGAAATAATCGTCAGGAATCCTACGGATACAAATACGGAAACGGCGATTAATAAAGGAATTGCAACAGGAGAAACGCAAAAGGAAGTCATGAACTTAATCGATCAACCTGCTGGACATATGTATCCTCAGACATTGGCAGATTGGGTGTATGATTCTGGTAGAAAACATGGTTATGACGTTACTATATTAGATAAGACGGATATTCAAAAAACTGGTTTAGCCGCATTATTAGCTGTGAATAGAGGAAGTGAGTTTCCTCCAAAATTCATTATTGCAGAACACAAACCAGCAGGTTATGAAGATTTTCCAACGGTTGGTTTAGTTGGAAAAGGTGTGACTTACGATACCGGTGGACTTAATATTAAGGTCAACGGAATGCGTTATATGAAAAGCGACATGGGCGGCGCGGCGATGATGCTTGGCGCAATGGAATTGACGGCTAAGTTGAATTTACCTATTCATCTAGTGACGATTATTCCTGCAACAGATAATCGAGTAGATGCTTTGTCAATCAGTCCTGGTGACGTGATTGGTTCATATAGCGGAAAAACGATTGAAGTGATTGATACAGACGCAGAAGGTCGTTTGATACTAGCGGATGGATTGAATTATATGGTAAAAAATTATCAGCCAGATGTTCTTATAGATGCGGCAACATTAACAGGAAGTGCTGTTAGGGCATTAGGTTCTCATGCAGGCGCATTATTCAGTAACAACCAGGAATTGGCGGATCAACTTCGTAAAGTAGGTGAAACTACTGGCGAACGTTTGTGGCAATTACCATTGTATGAAGAATTCCAAAAAGAATTGAAATCTGATATTGCAGATATTGCTAATTTAGGAAATCGACCAACGGCAGGTGCATCAACAGCGGCTAAATTCTTAGAATACTTTACTGAAAATCATGCTTGTTGGGCGCACATTGATATGGCAGGTATGGCATATGGTGATTCTGAATATTCTTCACAGAAAGCAGGATTGGGCTACGGTGCAAATTTGATTGTTGCGTATTTGATGGATGTGATTAAAGGTTAAACTAGAGAAGTCAGAGGTGAGATCGCTTCGCTGTCAGAACGCCTACGGCTGTCAGAATTAAAAAAGAGCAAATACAATTCTAAAATTGTATTTGCTCTTTTTCATTTTTGATGAAAATAATAAATGTTTTAAATATCTTTCTGACAGTTCCGAGTACTCATGGAAGATCTCTCAGCGAAGCGGTCTCTCAGTCCCGAGAACTCGTGGACGGTCTGACTTCTCACTTCATTTCTCACTTCTCAATGCTTGTTGAAGATGTCTTTGTTGATGCACAATGACAAATCTAAAAGTATCGCCAATTTTCATTTTCATTAATTTGAAAAACTCAACAGGAACTAGGTTTTTTGAAATGTTTATAGCTTTTGCATTTTCAAGCATTTCAAGCAAATCTTGCTGATGCTGAATAAATTCATCAAATACAGAAGTATCTAAAGTATTATTGGCTGGATTGAATTTAGCTAGGGTTTTTTGCTTTTTCTTATTGTCAGGCTTCATCATGTTGATAGACATCTGACCGAACCAGCCCGATTTATAATTATCTTTAGGGGAAGAGTTATTTGCTTTTTGAATGGCATTTTTCAAAGCAGCATTATAATAGCGATTATAAATATTAAGGTGCTCAAAACATTCTAAGATACTCCAACTTTCTGCATTTGCCTTCCAATTGTAAGTTTCATTGGGTAAACCAATCAAGTTTGAATTTATAGTATTTAAAATATCTTGAATATCATTTATGGATTGTTCGATTAATTGAGAAGTAGTCATTCTTGTAAATTGAATATTGTGAATAGAAACTAATAATGAATACAAAACTACAAGAACAACTTTTAAAAAAACTTGATTAGAGTCAAGATTTTTGGACATTACTTAAAACGAAGAACATTTCTCTAGCAATCTGACGGCATCGCTCATCGTATTTAGCGGATTCTAAATCTGTATCATCAAATGCTTTTGGATCTTCAAAGGGTAACGCCAATCTCAAATCCATTCCTGAAATAATCGGACAAGCTGCATCCGCTTCTGTACAAACCATTATTGCTACAAAATTAGCGTTTGGGTTTGGTGCTTCATTATAAACTTTAGAGAAAGCTATATATGGCTGTATGGAATTGTTCCATTGAATGGAGTAATGTGGATTGTCTATGTTTTTGCTTTCAATACTAAATCCAACTCTGCTAAGTGCTGCGATGGCTCTAGGATTAAACGCTGTAGCTTCTGTTCCTCCAGAGAAAGTTTCTAGTTTAGGTAGCCCAAAATAATCTGCGCCAACAGCTAGCCAAAGTTGTCCAAGGTGACTTCTGCGAGAATTATGCGTGCAAACAACAATAGCCTTTGGTATTTTTCCTGATTTGTATTGTTCAGAAAAATATTCGCTTAGTTTTAGCAGCTGATTTTTTCTAGCGATTGGAATTTCGTGAAATTCGCTTTCTAATGTTGAGCAGTATGAAAAGATTGGTTTGATTATTTTTTTCAAAGCAAATATTTAGTAACGACGAAATAATAACTCCACCATTTGTACGGCATCCTTTATCTTCATCCTTTAAAATCAATCGTAGTATCAACAATATTTTTTCTTTCAAAGAAAAATTGAGAAAAATAAGCTCGTCGAAATGATGGACTTATTCTTTGTACGTTACTAAGGTAAAATTAAATCAATGAATCGGGTGGAAAGAGAAAAATCTTAATTTTTAATATAAAAAAAACGCAAACAGTTGTTAACAACTGTTTGCGTTATGAATTTGGCAGCCCATAGGGGAATCGAACCCCTGTTTTAAGAATGAAAATCTCATGTCCTAACCACTAGACGAATGGGCCATATTGCTAACCTTAGCGAGGTAAGGTATATTAAAAGTTAAACTTTATTTACTTGAAATTAGTTCGTTTACTCTTCAAATAAAAAGCGTTTTTCTCAAAAGCAGTGCAAAGATACAATTAGTTTTTACATTTGCAAACTTTTCTCAAAAAAAATGTATTATGAAATATAATTTTGTTCTTTTAATTTCACGTTACGATTAATGAGGATGCAAATATGAAACTTTAGATTGAATTTTTATAGTAAAAGTATAAAAAAGATATTTTTTTTTAAAAAAATACTTAGCTTAAAAACTAAACTTAGTATAAGTTGTTTTAACTTCGTAGCCTTACTTATTTATATTAGAAACAATTTATTAGGAAAAAAATAAAAATTAATATGAGAATTGCGATTAATGGCTTTGGGAGAATCGGACGTTTAACGTTCAGAAATTTATTAGGAAAAGAAGGTGTTGAAGTTGTTGCTATTAATGACTTAACAGATAATAAGACATTAGCACACTTGTTGAAATTTGACTCTACACAGGGTAAATTTGATGGAACGGTTGATTATACTGATGACGCTATCATTGTAAATGGTACGACTATCAAAGCATCATCAGAAAGAAATCCTGCTGCTTTGCCTTGGGCTAGTTTGAAAGTAGATGTTGTTCTTGAATGTACAGGTATTTTCAGAACTAAAGAGAAAGCTGGTCTTCACTTAGAAGCTGGTGCTAAAAAAGTTATCCTTTCTGCTCCAGGAAAAGGTGATGGTATACAAACTATCGTACTTGGTGTGAATGACAACGAGTTGGATACAAGCAATGATGTATTTTCAAATGCTTCTTGTACGACTAACTGTCTTTCTCCAATGGTTAAAATCTTGACAGAGAACTTCGGTATTGTTCAAGGTGCAATGACTACAACGCACGCTTACACAGGTGACCAGAGAATTTTGGATGCGCCTCATGCGGATTTGAGAAGAGCTAGAGCGGCTGCAATGAATATCATTCCAACATCAACTGGTGCTGCGGTTGCTGTAGGAAAAGTTTATCCTTCAATTGCTGGCAAATTGATTGCTGGTGCTATTCGTGTTCCTGTTCCAACTGGTTCAATGACTGAATTGACTGTTATTACAGAAAAAGATGCTAGTGTAGAAGCGATTAATGCTGCTTTCAAAGCTGCTGCTGATGGTCCTTTAGCTGGTGTTTTGGAGTATTCTACTGATCCGTTGGTTTCTACTGACATCGTTCAGAATCCTCATTCTTGTATCTTTGATTCTCAATTGACTAATGCAAGTGGGAAAATGGTAAGAATTGTAGGTTGGTATGATAACGAAGCTGGTTATTCTGCTCGTTTGGCTGACTTAACAATCAGAATTGGTAGTTCATTATAATTAGTTAATGGACAACAAACAATTGATCATCAAATGATTGTTCAAACACATTATTCGATTCAATTTGTTCAAGAACTTTAAATGAAAACTAGGAACAGTCAAGTCTTTTAAAAAGGCTTGACTGTTTTTTTTGTGATGAACTTGTTTAGATAATATCCATTTATAACTACCTCCATTTAATTGACGTTCCTAAGTTCGATCTCTTTGTCTTGTGATAAAGCACGCAGTAAAGAATTTTCATTCTATTTCGTAGTATATCAGCCGATTATATCCAAATATTATTCGTTAAATAAACATTAAATGTTTTTAAAATTTGGCTTGATGTCAAGTTTTGATTTGGTTCTATATTGATAATTTTTGATAAAACATAGATGAAAGAACCTCTTTCATTGAAAATATAATGTATTGAAATACATTTTTAATACATTTGATTTTACCTAATTATAGTATCTATACCATCCTCTTATTTATTAAATACTAATATATATGATAGCTGACAATGGAATTTTAGTTCAGACTAAGGAAAGACGAGAGTTATTGAATAGACTTAAAGAGTTGTCTCAATTTGTTGGAAACACACCTTTATTTCCAATAAGCCGCATGTTTTCTAAGCCTAATGTAAAAATTTATGCGAAGTTAGAGTGGATGCAACTTGGTAATAGTGTAAAGGCTCGTGCTGCTTACAATATCATTAAAACAGCTATCGAAGAAGGTAGGTTAGATAGGAAAAGAAGGTTTTTGGATGCTACAAGCGGTAATACAGGTATTGCTTATGCACATATTTGTTCTGCGCTAGGTATTCCAATTACGATTTGTATGCCTGATAATGCGACACAAGAACGTAAAACTATCTTGCAAGCAATGGGCGTAGAATTGGTTTTCACACCAGGGCATTTAAAAACTTCGGGTTCGCAAGTGGTCGCAAAAGAGATTGCAGCTAGTAATCCTGATTTATATTTTTTGGCTGACCAATATTCTAATGAAGCAAATTGGAAAGCTCATTATCATACAACGGCTCCTGAATTAGTAGCGCAAACAGAAGGTCGCATTACGCATTTTGCTTCTGGTTTGGGTACTACGGGTACTTTTGTTGGTACTTCTCGTGGATTGAGGGCACTGAATCAAGATATTCAATGTGTTGCGCTTGAGCCAAATTGTGCGGATCACGGTTTGCCAGGTTGGAAACATTTGGCTACGGCTAAGATTCCTGCTATTTATGATGATTCGGTTGCGGATAAATATATTGCAGTTGGTTTGCCAGAATCTCAAGAAGTGTTGAGACAAGTCGCTCGTCAAGAAGGTTTATTGATTAGTCCATCGGCTGCTGCTAATCTTGCAGGTGCGATTCGATTAGCTAATGAAATTGATGAAGGTGTGATTGTTACTGTTTTTCCTGATGATGCTTCTAAATATAGTACGGAAATTGCAGCTATCTTTGCAGAGCAATAGTTTTTTTAAGTAGTAAGTGTTAGGTAGTAAGTAGT
>CAZMEH010001039.1:0-2316 GCA_964564885.1 uncultured Saprospiraceae bacterium
CACCTAGTCGACTAAAGTCGACGGTACGATAAACGATAAATAAACTTATGAAACTCAATATTCAAGATACATTTAACAAGGAATTACCTGCGGACGCAAACCGTAATAATTTCCCAAGACAGGTTCACGAAGCGTGTTTTTCTTATGTGACGCCTCGACAGCCTGATGCGCCGAAACTATTGCATGTATCCAAAGAAATGTTAGCCAATATTGGCTTAGATACAGAAACGGCAAATTCAGCAGATTTCTTGAATATGGTTTCAGGTTCGGAGGTTTTGGAAAATACTGCGCCTTATGCGATGTGCTACGGCGGACATCAATTTGGGCACTGGGCAGGACAGTTAGGCGACGGACGAGCGATAAATTTGTTTGAAGTCGTTCATAATGATAAACGCTGGGCGTTGCAACTCAAAGGTTCTGGCGTAACGCCTTATTCTCGCACGGCTGACGGTCGAGCAGTTTTAAGGTCTTCGGTTCGAGAACACTTATGTAGCGAAGCGATGTTTGCGCTAAATGTGCCGACTACTCGCTCCCTTTCTTTGTCGATTACAGGCGATAAAGTGATTAGAGATATGTTGTATGATGGAAATTCGGCCTATGAAAAAGGAGCGGTAGTTTGCCGACTTGCACCGAGCTTTATTCGTTTTGGTAATTTTCAAATTCTTGCTGCAAGAAAGGATAAAGAGAATTTGCAAAAATTGACAGATTATACGATTAAGCACTTTTTTCCAAGTATTGAAGTGGGTACAAAAGCTGGTTATGTTGAGTTTTTCAAAACAGTAGCAGAGCGCACTTTAGATATGATAATTGGTTGGCAGCGAGTTGGTTTTGTCCATGGCGTGATGAATACCGACAATATGTCAATTCTTGGATTAACTATTGATTTTGGTCCTTATGGCTGGCTCGAAGGTTACGATAAATCTTGGACGCCAAACACGACAGACAAACAAAATCGTCGATATCGCTACGGTCAGCAGGTTGGTGTTGGGCTTTGGAATTTGTTTCAATTGGCAAATGCACTTCATCCATTAATTGATGATTCAAAACCTTTAGAAGCTATTTTGGATAGTTATAAAACTGGTTATGCTAAAGAATATCCTGCGATGATGCGTCAGAAATTAGGTTTGATGACTAGTATTAAAAGTGATAATCAACTGATTGAAGCGTTGGAGAAGAATTTGGAAATGGCGGAAACTGATATGACAATATTTTTCAGAAATCTAAGTCAAATCAATAAAAACACGCTCATTGAAAACAATAATTTCTTAAATGTCGTCGGTGATGCTTTTTATAATCAAGAAGAATTGAACAGCGAAACTATCGCTCTTTGGCAAGATTGGTTTGGTTTATACGTTGCGAGATTGCAGCAAGAAACTGCAACGGACGAAGCACGCAACACGCTAATGAGTTCGGTTAATCCAAAATATGTTTTGAGAAATTATATGTCTCAACTAGCGATTGACAAAGCAGATGATGGCGATTATACGTTGATTGAAGAGTTGCACGAATTACTAAAACAGCCTTATGCGGAGCAACCAGAGTCAGAAAAATGGTTTGCTAAACGTCCTGAATGGGCAAGGCATAAAGTTGGCTGCTCGATGTTGTCTTGTAGTTCTTAGTGAAAGGTTTATAAGATAAAAAGTAGAGCGAACAGCCTGTTCGCCACGCCAGTGCTCGTAGGCAAAAATTAGCGGACGAGCATTAATGTAGCGAACAGGCTGTTCGCTCTACTTTCAGCATCATTTCAAAGCGTTTCTGTAAATTTTAAATTATCATTTTGAAAAAGCAACAAATTATAGGATTCGGAACTGCGGCAATTGGTCGCCCGAGTTATATTAATATTCGTCAAGAAAATACAGTCGAAAAATTTGATTTAGCAACCTTTAAATCAAAAGGAATAGCTGTTTTGGAAATGGCGTATCAGCAAGGTATTCGATATTTTGATACTGCGCCAGGTTACGGAATAGCTGAATCATTATTGCTAGACTGGGTGAAACAAAAAAATGATTCTAGCATAGAAATAGCGACTAAATGGGGCTACACTTATACCGCAAATTTTGACGCAAGTGCAACCGTGCATGAAGTAAAAGAACATAGTTTGACTAAGTTAAATGAGCAATGGGAAGTATCTAAAAACCTATTGCCAAACTTAACGACTTATCAAATTCACTCTGCTACTTTTGAAACGAAAGTGTTAGAAAATGAGTCAATTTTAAATCGTTTAATGGATTTAAAGTTGAAGCATAACCTAAAAATGGGTATTAGTACAAGTGGCGATAATCAAGTAGATGTTTTGAAAAAAGCATTGGAAGTTAC
>CAZMEH010001040.1:0-11160 GCA_964564885.1 uncultured Saprospiraceae bacterium
AAAAATCTGTTTCATGTTTATCTGGTTTTGGTTATAATGTAGCTAAAATAAATACTTATTACTAGCTACTTAAATATTTTTTCCAAATCTAATTCTATATTCAAGATTGTGTCTTTCAACACATCTTCATAGGTATATACTTTATATTTTCCTTTAGCATTATAAACATAAATTGACTTTAAGGCAGGTAAAACGAGCCAATAAGATAAGATTCCTCCATCAAAATAAGTATGAGACTTGACGATTAACTCTGTTAAACTTTGAGTAGGCGAAAGGATTTCAATAACACCAAGGGGCAGTTCTTTAACTCTTATTTCGTCAGCTTCTGGCGTGATTTCTAAATTTTTGTAAATAGACAAATCTGGAATTTTTTCAAACCCACCAATATCTATCGACAATTCTGGAATAAATTTAAGGATTTCATGATATTTAAATCCTAATTGAAGAATCAGGTTATATTGTAATATAGAATGGTTTTTACTTCCCATACTCTTTTTATGTCTTTTGATTTGTTCATCGGTTTCAGTAGTATTTGCTAGCGAAATATTTTTCTTTCGCCTTTTAAATTGTTCATCGGTTTCGATGATATTGATTATTTTTACCATATTTCACTATTTAAAGTCTTCTCAATTTAATCAAATTTGATGATTATTACAACTGAATAGATGAAACAAAGAATAGAAATTCCAAATGCAATTGATAGTAAGTGACTACTTTTTCAAAGTCAAAAACCTTGTGCGACACACAACCGCTTCACCAAAAACACAAATACCCGCATTAAAAACAATCAACGCAACCGTTCCTAACGCCACCCATTGCATCACATTTGCACCATTCGATTTTAAAATAATTGCTTCGCCAATCAGCGAAACACCAAAGCCAATTAACAGCATAGAAACAGCTCCATATCGAAACCATTTCTTCTTTAAATTCGCTAATAATTTATCGTCCATAATTCTTTCAGTTGTAGTACAATTTAAACATTGTCAATTATTCGTTATCAATTTTCAATTAAATAATATATCTAAGCAACTCTGGTTTTTCATTCAAATACTCACCAGAAAAATTATGCATATTCATTCTAGTCATTAATGGTTTCAAATCTTTTGGTGATTTCAACTCAATACCAACTACCGCAGAACCTGTTTCTTGATTACCTTTTTTCTCATATTCAAAATAAACAATATCATCAGTTGTCCCAAGAATATCAGTTACAAATTCACGCAATGCACCGGCTCGCTGTGGAAAGCTAATGATGAAATAATGCTTAATTCCACGATACAATAAAGCCCGTTCTTGAATTTCTGCTGTTCTTGAAATGTCATTATTGCTACCAGAAATCACACAAACCACCGTTTTACCTTTAATTTCTTCTCTATACTGGTCAAGCACCGCCAAAGTCAATGCGCCAGCAGGTTCGACCACCATCGCATCTTCGTTATAAAGACGCAACATCATTTCACAAACCTTTCCTTCATGAACTGTTGATACGGCTGTTAATGTCTGTTTACAAATATCAAAATTGAGTTTTCCAACTTTTTTGACCGCAGCACCATCAACGAATTTATCAATGCTTTTCAACATCACTCGTTCGCCTTTCTCAATAGATTCCTTCATGGCAGGTGCGCCCAGTGGTTCAACACCAATCAATTTCGTACCTGGGCTAACGTGTCGGAACACACTTGAAACACCAGCGGAAAGTCCACCGCCGCCAACTGGCATAAACAAATAATCTACCTGTCCAGCGAATTGATGTAAGATTTCCATTCCAATCGTTCCTTGTCCTTCAATGACCTTTTTATCATCAAATGGCGGAATGAAAGTCGCATTTTGTTCTTTGCAATATTTTTGTGCAGCATTACTTGCATCATCAAATGAATCTCCAATCAACACTACTTTTACCAAATTTTGTCCAAACTGTTTTACTTTTTTGACTTTCTGCTTTGGTGTTGGCGTTGGCATGAATATCGTCCCTTGAATATTTAAGATAAAACAAGATTGCGCTACGCCTTGCGCATGATTTCCAGCACTTGCGCAAACAATTCCGTTTTTTACTTCGTCCTTGCTTAGTCCAGACATCTTGTTGTATGCACCACGAATTTTGTAAGAACGTACCTCTTGTAAGTCTTCCCGTTTGAGCCAAATTTCTGCGTCAAATTCTTCGGAAAAGCCTTTGTGTAATTCAAGCGGTGTTTTACGGACAACACCAGATAGCTGTTTTTGGGCTTTGCCGATGTCGGTGAGCGATGGAAAATAAGTCGTTTCTACTGATTGAAACATGATTTTGTTGGAATGTTGGATTAATGGAATGTTGGATAATTGGTTATGCGAAAAAAACATAAAAAAGACTACGGAGTAGTCTAATATGAATAGCTACGGGTGTGAACCCGTGGTGAGAAATAAAATATAAAACCAACTCTGAAAGAGTTGAACTGGAATAACTATTTACTTCCGATATTATTCAACTACCACGAGTTTACACCTGTGGCCATTCATATTAAACTACTCCGTGGTTTCCAAATGTTTTGCATAACACCAATTAATACATAAACGAAAATGGCATATAAAGTTTGACTAAACAAAACTCTATATGCCATTTTTTTTAAATAACAATTACTGCTTACTGCAATCGCCGAGTTCTCGGAACAAACTGCAAACTGTCTACTACAAACTGCCGACTAAGTACGTTCTGGACGCAATTTACGAACAGCTCTACCAGCTTGCCAGATTTCAGAATCATGAATTTCTTTCAATTCTGCATCCAATTTCACCCGATAATCGTCTTGACGATTCGCTTCGATAGTAATTTTAGCTTCGTTTCCTGTTGCTACGCTTTCGTATAAATCATTGAAAACAGGTAAAGTTGCATCTCTGAATCTATTTTTCCAATCCAAAGCACCACGCTGAGCCGTTGTAGAGCAATTCGCATACATCCAATCCATTCCGTTTTCAGCAACTAATGGCATTAAACTTTGCGTCAATTCTTCTACCGTTTCGTTGAATGCTTCTGATGGCGAGTGACCATTTGTACGTAAAACTTGGTATTGTGCTTCAAAAATACCAGCTATTGCACCCATTAAAACACCACGTTCTCCTGTCAAATCAGAATAAACCTCTTTCTTGAAAGTTGTTTCAAATAAGTAACCAGAACCAACTCCGATACCTAAAGCAACCGCACGTTCTTTTGCACGACCTGTTGCATCTTGGTGAATCGCATAACTAGAATTCAAACCTTTTCCAGCAACGAACAATCTTCTCAAAGATGTTCCAGAACCTTTTGGTGCAACCAAAATCACATCTACGTCAGTAGGAGGAATGATGTTTGTTTGGTCTTTGTAAGTAATCCCAAAACCGTGAGAGAAATACAACGCTTTACCAGCAGTCAATTTGCTCTTCACCATTTCCCACTTTGCAATTTGACCTGCATCAGACAGTAAATATTGTATAATTGTACCTTTTTCACACGCTTCTTCTAGTTCAAAAAGTGTCTCACCAGGAACCCAACCATCAGCAACAGCTTTGTCCCAAGTTTTACCTTTGCGCTGTCCAACGATTACATTAAAGCCATTGTCTTTTAAATTCAATGCTTGTCCAGGCCCTTGAACGCCATATCCTATAACAGCAATTACTTCGTCTTTCAATACTTCACGAGCCTTTTCTAAAGGAAACTCTTCTCTCGTTACTACATTCTCTTCTACTCCTCCAAAATTAATCTTTGCCATGATTCTTTTATTTGTTGTTTGATATTTGGTTATTTGTTGTCGGTTATTCGTCTTAATTCAAGGACTTTCTAAAACAAGCAGTACTTTGAAAGTTTATCCTATTTAACCTTTTCCTAATCTCAATTATTTTTTCCTAATAGTCATAATACCTCACTACTAACTAGCAACCGATAACAAACAACCAACACTTAAACTAATTCTAATGATTTTAAATATGTGTTTAATTGCTCCATTGGTTTTGTGATTGCCACACGACCTGAGCGAACAAATTCGTAAATGCCTATTTTTTCAAATTCCGCTAATAATGCTTTTATTTCGTGTTCGTGTCCAGTCTTTTCGACAACGATATATTCTAGTTCAATACTCAAAATACGAGCATTGTACGAGCGAATCAGTTTTTCCACTTCTTGACCATCTGAAAAAAGATGCGTTGGTATTTTATACAAAGCAATTTCCTGATAGACCAAATCTTTTTTCTCATAGTAGAAAGATTTGATAATATCAATCTGCTTATCTAATTGTCCAATTAGTTTTTGCACCATATCTTCTGTTACCGTCGTTACAATTGTAAATCGGTAAATTCCTTTTATAGAAGATTCTGACGCATTTAAGCTACTTATATTCAAATGACGTCGTGTAAACACTGATACTACCCGACTCATCAACCCAATTTTATCTTCCGTAAATATGGATAGTGTGAATTCTTTTTTTTCCATAACTCTTTTTGAGAATGGACAATGCACAATGGACAATCGACAACGTTTTATAATAAAAACATGCGTTGTCAATTATCAATTATCAATTGTCAATTATTTCTTAATCATTGATTTATCTAAGACAATATCTGAAATAGATGCGCCACTGGGAACCATTGGAAAAACATTCTCTTCCTTTTCTACCATAATATGTAGTAAATATGGCCCATCGTATGCTAACATTTCAGCGATAGCGTCATCAACTTCCTCTGGTTTAGTAATTTTCTTACCTGCTACACCAAAACCATCAGCGACTTTAATGAAGTCAGGGTTTTCTAAATGTACAGAAGAGTAGCGACGGTCAAAGAACAATTGTTGCCATTGACGAACCATTCCCAAAAAGGTATTATCCAACAAAACTATCTTGACACCAACATTCCATTGAGAACACATTCCGAGTTCTTGCAATGTCATTTGAAAACCGCCATCACCAACAAAACAAAGAACTTCTCGTTCTGGCTGTGCTAGTTTTGCACCAAAAGCAGCAGGCAAACCGTAACCCATTGTTCCTGCGCCACCAGACGAAACCCATTGATTAGTGCTTTGATAATTGTAATATCTAGCTGCAATCATTTGATGTTGACCAACATCTGTACAAACGACCGCTTGACCCTTTGTTTGCTTAGAAACTCTATCTACAACCATTCCCATACGGATTTCGCCATTTGGCGATGGTTGTAAATCTTTATCAATGACTTTCTCTTTTTCTATTTTCGCACATGCTGCAAATTCTGCATACCATTCAGGATATTTTTTCTCCTCAATCAATGGTAATAAAGCAGCTAAAGCAGCTTTTGCGTCAGCGTGAACAGGCGCATCTGCATAGACGTTTTTACTGATTTCTGATTTGTCAATCTCAATATGAACGACTTTTGCTTGCTTTGCGTACAAATTCAAATTACCTGTAACACGATCATCAAAACGCATTCCGATAGCGATTAAAACATCACATTCGTTGGTTTTGATATTTGGTCCATAATTACCGTGCATTCCTAGCATTCCTGTATGCAAAGGATGGTCATTCGGAATAGAAGACAAACCATGTATTGTACAACCTAATGGGATACCAGATTTTTCAACAAATGCTTTGAATTCGTCTTGCGCATGTGCAATTTGAATACCATGACCAGCCAAAATATATGGCTTTTTAGCACTATTAATTAATGCTGCCGCTGCTTCAAGTTGTGCTGTTTGAAGTACTGGCATTGGTCGATAACTTCTAATAAATGTTTTCTTTTCATATTTGAAATCCAACATATTATTTTGAGCATCTTTTGTAATATCAATGACAACAGGGCCTGGTCTACCTGAATTGGCAATGTAAAATGCTTTTGCAAATACAGCTGGTATTTCTTCTGGCTTCGTGATTTGATAATTCCATTTTGTAATCGGCGTCGTCATACCAATCACATCTGTTTCTTGAAAAGCATCAGAACCCAAAACAGTACTAAAAACTTGTCCTGTGATACAGATTAAAGGCACAGAATCCATCATTGCATCAACAATTCCTGTAACTAGGTTTGTTGCACCTGGCCCAGAAGTCGCCATGCAAACACCTATTTCTCTGGTTACTCTAGCGTAACCTTCTGCCGCATGAATTGCGCCTTGCTCATGACGAGGTAAGATGTGTCTTAATTGATCTTGATAATCGTACAAAGCATCATAAATAGGCATAATAGCACCACCGGGATAACCAAAGATGGTATCTATACCTTCTGCTAAAAGACATTTTAGTACAGCCTCTGCGCCTTTGATACGCACGGTGTCAGTACTTGATACTTTTGATGATTTAGCTACTTGCGTTGCTTCCATAATCTTTTATTTTTTGAAGAGAGAAAAGAATATCTCTCTCTTCAACAACTTTTAGAAATCAGTTACACAACCTAAAGCTGCGGAACTTACTAATTTTGAATATTTATATAATGCGCCACTAGTCACTTTTAAAGCTGGTTTTACCCAAGCCGCTCTACGTTTTGCAATTTCTTCGTCTGTTAAATCAGCGATAATCGTGTTGTTTACTGCATCAATTTTAATGATATCGCCATTTTTAACCAACGCAATTAAACCACCTTCTTGCGCCTCTGGACTAACGTGACCCACTACAAAACCATGACTTCCGCCCGAAAAACGTCCATCTGTTACCATCGCAACGTCATTTCCAAGTCCTGCGCCCATAATTGCGCTAGTTGGTTTTAGCATTTCTGGCATTCCTGGACCACCTTTTGGACCTTCATAACGAATGACAACTACGCTGCCTTTAGTCACTAATCCGTCTTTGACGCCTTCGATTGCTGCAAATTCATCATCAAACACGATGGCTTTACCTTCAAAGTATTCGCCTTCCTTTCCCGTGATTTTCGCAACGGCACCTTCGGTAGCCAAGTTTCCGTATAAGATCTGAATGTGACCGCTTTTCTTAACTGGCGTTTCGATTGGATAAATCACTTTTTGCCCTTCTAAGAGTCCGTCAACTTGTGACAAGTTTTCTGCGATTGTTTGACCAGTAACAGTCATGCAATCACCGTGCAAATAACCTTTTTCTAGTAAATACTTCATCACAGCAGGAACGCCACCGACTCCGTGTAAATCTTCCATTAAGTATTGACCGCTAGGTTTCAAGTCTGCAATGAAAGGCGTTTTATCACTAATGCGTTGAATATCATCTAAAGTAAATTCTAACCCGAAACTATGCGCCATTGCTGGCAAGTGAAGCACTGCATTTGTAGAACCGCCGAGGGCAACAATGACCGTTGTCGCATTTTCAAAAGATTTTTTAGTAACGATATCTCTTGGCTTCAAATCCAATTCTAAAATATTGCGCATATGCTGACCAATATGTTCGCATTCCATTATTTTTTCTGGACTAAGCGCAGGATAAGACGCACTGTATGGAATTGACATTCCTAAAGCTTCGATAGCCGAAGACATCGTATTTGCGGTGTACATTCCACCACATGCACCAGCTCCTGGACAAGAATTTTTGATAATTCCTGTATAATCTTCATCTGAGATTGTTCCTTGAAACTTCTCTCCTAGTGCTTCAAAAGCAGAAACAATATTTAGTTTCTTATTTTTCCAGCAACCCGAAAAAATTGTTCCACCATATAATAAGATACTCGGGCGATTCAAACGACCCATTGCTATCATTGCGCCTGGCATATTTTTATCACATCCAACTACAGTTACTAAACCATCATAATAATGTGCGCCTGTAACTGCCTCGATAGAGTCCGCAATAATTTCTCTGGAAAGCAAAGAATAACGCATTCCTTTTGTTCCATTTGAAATACCATCACTGACACCGATTGTATTGAAAATCAAACCAACTAAGTCATTTCCTTGAACGCTGTGTTTCACTTTTTCAGCCAAACCGTTCAAGTGCATGTTACAAGTATTGCCTTCGTAACCTGTACTGACCACGCCAACTTGCGCTTTTTTCATATCATCATCTGTCAAACCAATACCGTAAAGCATCGCTTGAGAAGCTGGTTGAGATGGGTCTTGCGTTAGTCGTTTACTATATTTATTTAATTCCATTTTTTATTAGATTCTTAGAAGAGAGACGAAAAAGCAGAGATATTTTAAATAAAATATGTTCGTCACATTTCAACAAAACTCAAATTCTTGGTCTTGTTTCTTCTAAATAATTACTTCTTTTACTAAAAAAAAACCTTTCTCAATATTATATGAGAAAGGTTCTTATTAACATATAAGTTGCCCACTCATCACTCTGATCGAATAATGACTACATTGATAATAATAAGGTTTAATAGATAGCTTGAACTCATTATGTTAGTAAGTTTAAATTTCGTTTTTTGTTTATATCTTAATCAAAGGTTACCTTTTTTTCAATAAAACCCAACTTTTTATAACACTTTTTTATAAAAAACCAACTTATATTACATAATCAATATTTCGTTTCGATATTGTCTAATATTTAAAACATATAGCATCTAAATCACACTTTTTAATATAATAATTTTGCTATATTATATTGGCGAACCTCTCAAATCATTATATAGAACCCTTAAAAAGACAAAAAGAGCGAATTTGAAATGATATATTTATTAAAATGGTATTTCTAGACGGAAAGAGACTACAGCTATTTATATACTATAATAAATACAATGAACTGGTTATTGATTAAATAGTATTTTTTAGGTTAAAGATTATTTACAACCAAAAATAAAATGTAATTACCATGAAAGCATATTTTATATTAGCGATATAATTTTTATTGATAGCAGCAGTCATTCCTCAAAAGAAAAAGAATTTGTATGTTATTGATTTTCATAACGACAAAGAGCATAACCCTCTCTACTTGGAAAAAATCTAGCTAATGAATTTGAGAACTCACTACAACTATTTTCAAAAAAAAGTACCAGATTATTCCCAAAATGAAACATAAAGACCAATTAGAACAGAAAACATTTGAAGAAACTAAAATTTTTTAGCGCAAGCAGATATTGATAACGTTAAATATGGTAATGTTTTTTATCGTGAAGATTCTAAAAAATTTGTGATTCTATATATTTTGAATAGCCAAATGTTGGTCGCATTGTTACAGTTGAAATTACTGTTATTGATAATAACGGTGATTTAGTCGATGCTTCTAAACGTAAAAAAGTAGGTTCAAAAATGATAAAACTTTTGCAAAAAAGTAAGTAAGCGAAAGAAAAAAGGCTAAGACCTTGCTACTGCAATAGTTTCTGATATTTATTTCTTGAATAAATTATTGAAAATATGAAACATTAACTGTTAAAGTACAGTATCTTATATATATATATTTTAACAAAACACGTGTACTTCTTAGTTCAAATGCTTCAATTAATTTATCATATTCATTTCAAGAAATCAATACAGGTATGATACTAATTGTCAACTTTTCATACTCATGCTAATTTATATTCTTTTTTAGCATAGTAATTGACTTGTAACTTATTAAGCATCTCTTGTAGCATAAGACCCTATAATTGTGACAATAAATAAAAAACTACTATGAAATTATATTTCACATTAATAATGTCATTTTTCGTAACGATGTCAATCTTCGCACAACAGAAGAAGGATTTGTACATTATTGATTTTCATAATGCAAAAGAATATAATTCTATACTTGGGAAGAATGTGGCTAATGAATTTGAGAACTCATTACAACTTTGTAAAAGCAAATATCGAATTATTCCAAGAATGAAATATCAACGTCAGTTAGAGGGAAAAACATTTGAATATACCAAGCGTTTTTTGAAGAAAGAGGGTATTGACTATGTGGTTTATGGTGATATTTTTCATGATGATAATTCTAAACATTTTACGATTGAATATATTTTTGAAGAAGTGAGTAATGGTAGTATTATTTTGATTGAAACAATCAATTTTGATCATATCAGTAAGTTAGTGAATGCTTCTAATCGTAAACAAGCGATTGTAGATAAGCTCAAGAATGACGAAGAACTTTGTAAACGTTTTTCAGAAAGACCTTCAAAACCTACGATTATTGATGAGGATGCGGTTGCAAAAGCAGAACCGAATTTGATACAAAAAGATGATGACAATGATGGTGTTCCTAATGCGCTAGATAAAGAGCCAGATACACCGATAGGTGCGATTATTGACCAAAGAGGTGTTGAAATTATGTCGAATAAAGGAAGTAATTCTAACTTTTGGAAAGAAGGCGAAAAAGGTAAAATCCGTGAAATGTTACCTGATTTTCCTGAAGTTTCTTTTAACAATGGCAAATCAGATTTGAATGATGATGCATATATGAAGATTGACCAAATGGCTCAATTAATGAAAATGTATCCTATTGTCATCCTTAAATTAGAGGGTTTAGATACTGAAAATGAAACACTTGCTTTTGAAAGGAGTAAAAAGATAAAAGATTTTTTAGTTGAAAATTACAGTATTCCCGAAAATAGATTTGTTATTAAAGGTGAGATTAATAAAGAAGCAAAGTCGAAAGTTGTTGCTACGATTGATTTAGAAAAAATGAATTTTTAAATGCTGTATTTTATAAAACAAAAGCCACTTAAACAATTGTTTAAGCGGCTTTTGTTGTTTTAATCGGTTCTCCATTTACTTTTCAAAAAGATAACATTGAGCATTGTAGCCAATTTCTTTTGGTATTAGTTTTATAACGACCAAATACTCCTCATTTTCATAAATTGAATCGGTGTTGTCAATATCAATCTCCTCTGAAAAACCTTGAATTCTATAATTTAGCGTAGCTACTTGATCGTTAAAACGAGTATACTCTTCATTTTCATTAGACACTTCTGTTATTAATCCTTGTATCGCAGTTACGTTAAAAGTTTTCACTCCAAGTTCTATTGTACTTTTGCCTTCATTCAAATCAATCGTTTTATTATCTTGAAGTTGTGCAAATGAAAGTGTACTACATGTAAGAATAGTAAATAAAATGATTGTTTGTTTCATCGTTTTTTAGATTTTGATTATTTATAGTTTAAATATCTTTAGGCATACTACGGTACAAAATAAAAAATTGTACCTGTCTACCGACAAAGGCAAGTACGGAGGCACAGCGCAGCATTAGCTTGTTGATTTTTCGCACTAATTTTCTCTGTGTTTCCGTGTCTAAAAATAAAAATGTGTAGTACTATGATTTCTAATAAGAGTTTTGCAAAAGTTATACCACGAAATTTGTTCCTTTTGAATAAATACAT
>CAZMEH010001041.1:0-3279 GCA_964564885.1 uncultured Saprospiraceae bacterium
CTAGCACAGTAATTAATTTGAGTGCAGGATGGCATGTCGTTACAGTAACAGATGCAAATGGTTGTTTCAAGGCAGATAGCATTGAAATTACTGAACCAGATACTTTGACGGTTACTTTATCAGCAATCGACGTAAGTTGTTTTGGTGGTTCTGATGGTTCTACAAATGTTGTTCCAGTTGGTGGCGTAGGTAATTACACTTACTCTTGGTCTCCAAGTGGTCAAACGACTCAAACGACTAGTAATTTACAAACGGGTGTTCATGTGGTTACTGTAACTGATGGAAATAGTTGTATTGCAACAGGAAGTGTTTTTGTCAATCAACCTCCTACTGGAGTTACGACAACTACTTCAATGACAGAAGTTCTTTGTAATGGTGGAAACACAGGTACAGCAACCGTAGTTTCTATTGGTGGCGCAGGTGGTTATTCTTACTTATGGAGTAATTCTGATACAAATGCAACAGCTACTAATTTGATAGCAGGTGCTTATTCAGTAACTATCACAGACCAAAACGGGTGTTTTGTAGTTGATAATATTACCGTTGACGAACCTTCTCCTATCCTATTAATCGTTGGACAAACCGCAACAAGTTGTTTCGGTGGCGATGATGGTACAGCGACTGTAGTTGGTAGTGGTGGTGTTCCAAATTCTAATGGTTCTTACTTATTTACTTGGAATACTTCACCTGTTCAATTTAATACAGCTACTGCAACAGGATTAAACGGAGGTCAAACATATACAGTTACTGCTCAAGACGAAAATGGTTGTATTGCAACTGCTGACATTACAATTAATCAGCCAACACCAATACAATTAACTACGACACAAAACAATGTTTCTTGTCACGGCTTTGCAGATGCGACTACGATTGTAACAGCATCTGGTGGTACACCTGGCTTTAATTACGTTTGGACAAATGGTGATTCTACTACTCTATCAGATAGTTTAGCGTTTGGTATTTATACCGTTACCGTTACAGACTTTAAGAACTGTACCGAAGAAATAGACGTTACCATCACAGAGCCTGCTCCTCTTTCTATTACATCAACAGTTGAAGATGTGGTTTGTAAAGGAGAAGCTACTGGTGCTGCAACATTATTCGCAGCAGGCGGAACACCTTGGTACAGCTTTACATGGAGTAATGGTAGAACGACAAACGTAGAGGAAAATCTTCCAGCTGGTTTTTATAATATTATAATGACTGATGCAAATGGGTGTAAAGAAGCACACACCATACTTATAGATGAACCAGCCCTTGCGTTGTCTTCCAGTTCTATTCCGTCAGCAGTTTCATGTTATGGTGATAGAGATGGTGAGATTTTCGTAAATGCGGCAGGTGGGTTATTCCCTTATGAATACAGTATTGACGGTCAAGTATTCTCTAACTCTAATATTCTAGTTGGTTTAACTGGCGGTGAATATGTTGTTCATGTTCGTGATGACGTGGGTTGTGTCTATACAGATACTGTTCCTGTTGCTGAACCTGCTGAACTGATTGTAGATGCTGGCGCAGATTTATACGGAGACTTTGGAGTTGGTATTCCAATTATACCAACTGTTACAGGCGGACAATTTCCATTGTTCTATACTTGGACACCAAATGATAGTACATTAAGTTGTTTAACTTGTCCTGTACCACTTGCATTTCCGAACGAAGACCAATTCTATATCGTGACTGTTACAGATGTAAACGGTTGTATTTCATCAGATGAAGTAGCTGTTAGAATTGAAAAAGATCGTCAGGTTTATGTAGCAACTGGTTTTACTCCAAACGGTGATGGTATTAATGATATACTATTCATTCAAGGAGGAGAATATAGTGATAAAGTAGTTTCATTTAGAGTTTACGATAGATGGGGCGAAACTGTTTTCTTGTCCAATGATGCACCACTTAACGATATTAATTTCGGTTGGAATGGTCTATTCAAAGGAGATGTAATGAATTCAGGCGTTTACGGTTGGGTGGCAGACATTGAATTTTCTGATGGTGAAAGAATCCAATTTAAAGGAAATACTACTTTAATTCGATAATTAATTTTATCCTTTATTAAAATGTAGAAAAGTCCTCAAGGTAAAATCTTGAGGACTTTTTTTATAAACCTAGGTATCCGATACTTTTGAATTATCCGATACCTAATTACTATCAATATATTTATTATGAAACAACTAATAACTACGTCTATTTTTATATTGTTATTCAGTCAGCTATTTGCGCAAAGCATTCCAAACAACAATTTTGATGATTGGTATTTTGGTGGAATTGACCGAATTTGGGATTGGAGCACTTCCGAAGGTTCCGTTGCAGGCGAACCCAATATGGCGATTTACCTTGTTCATGGTGATTTTCGCAGATATAACGATCCTGCGATAAGGCTCAGAACTTGGATTGATAATAACGATAGCGTTAATACTTCCTTTATTTACGCTGGTTCTAAAAATTTGTACAACTGGAATACAGGTACTTTTGAATTAGACTTAATGAAAACAGGACAACCATTTGCTCATCGTCCTGCTAAAATGAATGGTTTTTATATGTTTGAAAACGATTCCTTATTTACCAATGATTTTGGACAAGGTGTTGTTTTTTTAAAAAAATTCAATCCTATTACGCAAACTGCTGATACAATTGGTTTTGGAAATATCAATTTACCAATCACTAATACAGATACTATTTACCAACCATTTGAAATCAATATCAATTATATTTCAAATGACTTACCAGATAGTATTGTGATTGCTTTCTTTTCGACAGGTCTAGGCGTAGCTGGCGGAACGCTCTATGTTGATAGTTTAACTTTTGGAAGTACATCTTCTATCAAGGAAGTTCAAAACCTTAATGGCGTACGAATTCAGCCTAATCCTGTTGTAGACTTTCTTGATGTAGTTATAGATGAAGATAACTTTACAGTGGGTTTGAATGGTTTGATTACGGATATTAATGGTAGAATAGTATTTCAAAAGGAGCTAAAACAGTTCACGAATAGAATAAATGTAGCCGATTTATCAAAGGGTATTTATTTTTTAACCATCAAAAATCATCAAAGTAGTACAACTAAAAAGTTTGTTAAATATTAGTTCTTTAACAAATTGGGTGCATAACAAATTGTCGCTTTCCAAATTTTGATATAAAAACGTTGGAAAATAGATGCTCTAAAATAGTTTTAGAACACATTTTAAAAAATCAAAAAACTTAATGCGACAAATTGTTATGCACCCTGACCAACTCATTTCAAAAGAGTTTGAGTTGCATTGTATTCCTTTGAAGATTGCAAATTCT
>CAZMEH010001042.1:0-10756 GCA_964564885.1 uncultured Saprospiraceae bacterium
CCAAACACTTTTAGCAGAATAAAGATGAAAATTAAACCAAAAGAAGCAACTGCCATTATCAATTCTTTGATAGGCGGTGTTGTCCCTAAAATCGGGTTGCAACACATTACAGTTGGTCGAGCAGCCGAAACCGATGCCTTAATCACAGCGATGAACGATGTCAAAAACGGGCATAGTATGGTCAAGTTTTGGATTGGTGATTTCGGTTCGGGTAAGTCTTTTATGCTTTATTTGCTGAATGCGGTCGCTTTAAAGCAAAAATTTGTTGTTGCAAATGCGGTATTTACACCAGAAAATAGGTTGTATTCTAATGATAAAAAAGCGTTGGTGCTTTATTCTGCTATCATGAATAATATTGCGATTAAAAGTAAACCGACTGGTGGCGCACTGTCTACTTTGATGGACAAATGGATAGAAAGCGTAGTCATGGATACCGCAAATAACAATAATATTCCTTTGACAGAAATTCGGGAGGAGAAATATTTGCACCTTATCCAAAACAATATGATGAAAACCATCAAAGAGGTAACGGATGTTGGTGGTTTTGCTTTTGGAACGGTTGTCATGAAGTATTATGAAGGCTATATTACAAGCAATGAAGCCTTAAGGCGAAATGCTTTAAAGTGGTTAAAGGGTGAATATAGAACCAAAACAGAAGCTCGTCAAGACCTTGGCGTTCGAGAGATTATCAATGATTTGAATTATTATGATATGCTCAAAAACTTCTGCCAACTCTTTGTCAGCATCGGTTACAGCGGTTTTATGATTAATTTGGATGAAGCAATTAATTTGTATAAAATCTCCAATACGGCAACTAGAGAAAAGAATTATGAAAAAATATTGACGATATATAATGATTGTTTTCAAGGAAAAGTATCTAATCTATTTTTCAATTTTGCAGGAACGAAAGAGTTTTTAGAAAACGAACGAAGAGGTTTGTTCAGTTACCGAGCATTGAAGTCGAGATTGGAAACAAACAAGTTTGAAACCGCAGGTCTTCGAGATTTTGCGCAGCCTGTGATTCGTGTGCTACCGCTTGACCATAACGAGATTTTTGTTCTTTTGAAGAAATTAAAAGCCATTTTTGATTTTAATTATAAAACGAATATTGAAATTTCAGACGCTGAAATTCAGCAGTTTATGGAAGAAATATTTAACAAACCTGGCGCATCCGAATTTTTAACGCCACGGGAAGTTATTCGAGATTTTTTAAACTTACTCAATATTTTGCGCCAAAATCCTAAAATGGATAAGAGCCAATTATTTAATGATATTGAAATTTCAGACGAAAGACCAAACGACCATTTATTGAGTGCATTAGATGGTATAGAAGAATTATAAAATGTCCTTAAAATTATTATCCGAGCCGATTAGAAAATACATTCGTGAAAAGAGATGGACTTCGTTGCGTCCCATTCAAAACGCAGCTATCCTACGAATTTTAACCACGAAAAAACATTATATTCTAGCATCAAGAACCGCTTCTGGAAAAACGGAAGCGGCTTTTTTGCCTATTCTTTCCAGCGTTGATTTTAACGAAAGAGGTGTTCAAGTCCTGTATATTTCGCCATTAGTCGCTTTGATTAATGACCAATTTAATCGAGTGGAAGACTTGTGCCAAAACCTAGATGTAACCGTTACGAAATGGCACGGAGAAGCGAAACAGAGTTTAAAAAAACGATTGGTTCGGCAGCCATCAGGCATCGTTTTGATTACTCCAGAGTCTTTAGAAGCCATGTTTGTTAATAAGCCGTACCAAATTAAAGACCTTTTTTCTAACCTCAAATTTGTTGTCATTGATGAAATTCACTCATTTATAGGCACAGATAGAGGTATTCAGCTCAAATCAATTCTGTCAAGGCTTCAAGCCATTCATCAAGATTCGTATCGAATAATTGGCTTATCAGCTACCTTAGGCGATACTGAAGCCGCCAAAAACTTTACAGGCGATGCTTCAAATACGGTCGTTTTAGTTGACAAAACGCCAAAGCCCGTTCACGTCGCTTTTAAGTTTTTCAAACAAGAAGGAACAAACTTACCGTTGGATTTACTCAAGGATTTATACGTAACGACCAAAGACCACAAAGCTTTAATTTTTCCAAATAGTCGAGGTCGAGTCGAAGAAGTAGCCGTGAAACTAAAGAAAATTTCTAATCGAGTGAATGGACATGCAAACTACTTTTCGCATCATTCTTCGGTTCATAAAGAAGTAAGGGAATACATTGAGTTTTTCGCAAAAAACAATCGGCAGGAGAATTTTTGCATTGCTTGTACTTCGACTTTGGAACTAGGAATTGACATTGGAACGGTGGATGAAGTGATTCAAATAGATGCGACGCACAGTGTTGCTTCGCTCATTCAGCGAGTAGGTAGAAGCGGTCGGAAAGACGGCAAAAAAGGCAGTTTATTTTTGTACGCTACAAATCCCTGGAGCTTATTACAATCGCTGGCTTGTTGGCAATTGCATCAAGAAAATTTGATTGAACCGCCAAACGTAACGGACAAACCTTATGATATATTAGTTCATCAAGCCTTGTCTATTGTAAAAGGACAATCTGGTGTTTTGATTCCACAACTCGTTCAGGCATTACTCTCTAATGCTGCTTTTGAAGCTATTCAAGCGGATGAAATTCAAGAAATCATAACACATTTAGTCAAGCAAGATTCATTAGAACAATTAAGAAACGAAGTAATAATCGGTATTGATGGTGAAAAAATAGTCAATAAACGAGATTTTTATAGTGTTTTCAGTACCGAAGAGACACTGAAATTCATTCACTCAGGTAGAACAATCGGAGAAATCCCATTTTCCACACAAATCCGAGAAGGTGAAAATATATTGCTCGCTGCTCGAATTTGGAAGATAGATTATATTGATTTTAAAGCAAAAAAAGTACTCATTATTCCTGCAAAAGATGGCAAAAAACCGATGTTCTCTGGTGGTGCTGGCGAAGTAGCAACTTTGATTCGAGAAAAAATGTTCGACATCGTACTTGATGATTCTGATTTTGATTATTTAAATGAGGAAGGTCAGGAGGAAATAAGGAATATGAGGAATGATTTTTCGATTTTCAATATTGAAAACCCAACTCATCAACGACCATTATTAGAAACATCAAAAGGTTTAAAACTATTCACTTTTACCGGAACAAGAACAAATAGAGCGATTGGTCTACTTTTAAAATTAGCCGATATTGAATATAATTTAGATGATAAACAAAGCCAATTTGAGTTAAGCGTTTCTAAGCAAGAATTTCTTCAAAAATGGTCAACTATCACAGCTCCTTTACAAAACATTGATAAACATATTGAAGCCATTTTAGAAAAAAATCCTTTGCTAGTCAGCAGTTTTTCTAAGTGGGGCAGATTGCTTCCTATCAAATACCAAATCAAGTTAATTAAACAACGCCTTTATGATATTGAAAGTGCTAAACGTTTCTTTGATAAAGTTATATTAATGCCAAACAAATAAACATCAATATCACTATTCAATCAAAACTTCCTTGATTGTAACAGATTATTTTCCGACTACCGTCAAGCCTGCCTGTAGTGCCTCTGGCAGGCAGGCAAAGCGTCCGTCAACCGTGTGCCGTAAACCGTCTACAACGCATTTCCTTTACCGACAAAAAGTTGATATTGAGATTTATTAAAAGCCGAAACAGCGTTTAAATAATCCAATTGAGACTTAATGAAAATTTCTTGCGATTGTAATATTTCAAAAGGTCGAATAGTACCTAATGCTTGTCTTTGAATACTTTGCTCCAACGCCATTTGTGCTAATTGACTACCTTCCGAAGCAATATCCATTTGTTCTTTAGCTATCATTAAAGCCGATTGAGCGGCTAATATTTCTTTATTAATATTTGCTTTAACTTGTTCAACTTCATTCTTTTGTAATAACATTTCGACTTTAGCAATTTCTAAATCACCGCCATGAACGAGTTGTCCCAAGGGAATTTTCCACATCAATGACAAGTTTAAATTTGTCGTCGGATACAATTGTCTAATGTCAGTTGTCGCAACCATCGGCGTGATATCACCATTCAAACTTCCAAAATACGCACCGTAAGTATTCAATTGTAACTCTGGAAATAGTAAACCTTTTGTCAGTATCAATTGCTCTGTTTCCATAGCTTGTGCAGACAATTCTAAGCTTTTTAATTCTGGTCTTTTCTCATAAACGGCATTAAAATCACTCGTTAATACATTAATCAATTCCAAAGGCGCAATCACTGTATCAACACAAACCAGTTTCGTTTTTGGGTCAAGATTAAGCAATCCAACTAGGTTAGCAGATTGTTTTCCATAATCAGCTTTGGCGTGTAGCATTTGTACTTTCAAATGATTCAGGTTACTTTTTGACAGCAACGCTTCTGACTGATAACGCAATCCTGCTCTAACTTGTCTTTCGATTTGTCGAACAATCGTGTCGGCTTGTTCTACCAATTGCTGATAAGCTTGATAAGACAATTGCGCCGTAACAAAATCATAATAGGTTTCGATATTAGTTAAAATAGCTTGATTGCGTGCCGCTTTCGTGTCGTATTGTGTCGCTTGTGCTTTGAGTTCAGCCGCTTTTTTAGTATAAATACCTTCGGCAAAGTTCCAGTTTGCATCCAAACCCAATCCAGCCCACAAGTTATTTCGGCTCACGTCAATGAAAAAATTACCGTTTCCATTCATCGCTGCGCCCCATAATTGATGCGTTTGTACGCCAACAGATATTTCTGGCAACCACCATTCTTTCGATTTAACGACTTTTGCCAATGCCAATTCTTGATGTAATTGATACGCCTTTATCGTCAAGTCATTAGCCGCACTCAATTCTAAAACAGAAGCTAATGTAATCGGTTGAGGCGTTTGAGCAGCTATTTTAAAACAAAAGCACAAACATAAAATGCTCGTTATTATATATTTAGATTTAATCATTTTATCGATTTCTTAAGAGTCGGACGCCTTTAAGGCATACGACACTTGGCTTTTTTAAACTTATTTCAAAATAGCTTTTACTTCTTGCCCTACTTTTACCAATCCTTTACCTTGCACAATCACTTTTGTATCTTTTGTAATCTCTGCATTCAACACCTCAAAATCATCCTTTCCTGTTAAGCCTTTTCTCAAAGCAAGACGCTCGACTTTATTGTTTTTTACTATCAAAACGCAAGGTGCATCTTTATATAATACTTGCGCAGTCAACGGCAAAGAAAGCACTTGCGTTCTGCTTGCTAATGCCATATTAACCTTAGCGTACATTCCTGTAACAATCTTATTCGTAGGATTTGCAATATCAATTTCTACTTGCATCGTTTTAGAAACCGCATCTAAAGACTGTGCCGTTCGGCTCACTTTTGCTTTAAAATCTTGACCAGGCAATTCTGGAAAACGAATCGTCACTTCCATTCCTTTTTTGACCGCCGTAGCATCCGCCTCTGGCAATGGCAAAGTCAATCGGATAGGATTTGTTTGTTGAATTTCGACAATTCCTTTTGGGCTATCTTGTACCAAGCCACTTTGAAGCAATGCGCCAACATCAGACAATCTTCGAGTAACAATTCCGCTAAAAGGTGCTCTAATCGTCAATCTTGCCGTTCTAGCAGTCGCTAAATCTACTTTATTTTGCAAGGCTGAATTTCTACTATTTTGCGCTTGAATTTGTGCTTTTTTTGTTTCAATCAATGCATTTGCCATTTTCATTGCGCCCTCTGCTTGCTCGACTTCTGAAATCGTCGTCAACTGAGGCGTCTTTTTATAAACACCATTTAAACGATTAAAAAAAGCTGTTTTTACTGCTGCACTAGCATCTGCCGATTTCAACTCTGCACGAATCGTCATCAAGTCCGCTTGACCAACATTCAATTCTGCGGAAGCATTCGCCAACGCTCTATCAATTTCTGGATTATCCAATTGCGCTACTACTTCGCCTTTATTTACTCTGTCGCCAATGTCTTTGCGAATGCTTTTCACATAACCGCTTTCCATTGCGTATAATGTAACTTTTTGGTTTGGCATCGCTGAACCTGTTACCAAAATATCTGCGGTAAATGATTTGCTTGTTGGATTAACGACGCCAACTGTTTGAATTTTGCCATCAGAAGCGGAAGTTGCAGTCACTTCGTTTGATGTTTCTTTATTTTGACAAGAAGCCATTATCAATACAAATGCTATAAGCAAAAGCGAGTAATATCGTTTTTTAAATAAAATATTGGTTAGATGTTTCATATAATTTTATGGTAAAAGTATTTTTTAATTTTATTATTAATATTGAATGAAAGGCAATGCCTTATGACAAATTCAAATCAATATTTTCAACTCTGAAACAGCGTAAGCCATTATAAATTGTTTACGCTTACGCCCTTTCAGGGCTGAATAAATATGCTTTTTATCTCGTAGGGCGTTGCCTCACGCTAATGCTAAAGCCCTTTCAGGGCAAATAAGTAATTTTTTCTCCTTTTAATAAGGTTTTAAACTACCGAATCTTTAGCTCACGAGGCTACGACCGAGTAGTACTCAATTAGAATCAAAGAATACAGCAATTTTATTTTACAAATTAATTCTTAAACCTAGGTTTTGTGAATTAACGGTTCTGCGGTTCGATATTCGAATTCGATGTTCTACGGTTCAAACCTCTTCTGACTTCTGACAGCAAAGCGGTCTCTCTTCTCTCTTCTCCTTTACTTCTTCGCAATCATCAGATACAATATTGGAATAATATACAAAGTCAGAAAAGTCGCCATAAACGTACCGCCAATAATGGCAATGGCTAATGGAACATTCGCTTCTGAACCAGAACTTGTTGCTAATGCCGTTGGTAACAATCCAAAAATTGTTGTTGCCGCAGTCATCAATACAGGTCTGAAACGGTCTGCCGAACCTTGAATAATTGCTTCTCGTTTTGCAATGCCTTCTTTGACCAAAGCATTGATACGGTCAATCAAAATATTTCCATAAGAAACGGAAATACCAACCATCATAATAATACCCATGATAGTTTGAATGCTTAAAAAAGTATTCGTTAACCACATCAGTGAAACAACGCCTATGATTCCTAGTGGAAAGGCTAAAATGATGATAAATGGTTGGCGGAAAGAGCGGAATAATGGCGTAATAATTAAAAATGCCAAAACGACAGCCAGGCCTAAACCCAAACCTAAATCACCAAATGAACTTTTTATAATCGCAACTTCACCTTGAAATTCTACTTTATAACCTTTTGGAAATTCCATCGCATCTATTCGTCGTTGGATTTCGTCGGACACTCGCCCAACGTCCATTCCTTCGACATTTGCATAAACATTAAATGCTCTGGATAGATTGTGGTGATTTATTTCTACTGGATTTGTACCATCCGTGATATTCGAGAAATTACGAAACGGAATCGTTTTGTCTTGCATGCTGCTACCAACACCGACGTTTTCCAAGACCATTTCATCATCAATCAAATGCTCTGGATAGGTAACACCAACATAATAATGATTTCCATTTCGTTCATCAATCCAAAATGCTTTTTGGAAAGTCGCAGAGGAATTTAACGCAGAAACCATATTTTTAATCGCATCCACTGGTTCAACGCCCAGTTCGGCGGCTTTAATTCTATCAATATCAATATTCTTCGCAGGTTGATCAATGCGCTGCAATACTCGAACATCTCTAGTTGCAGGAATGGAAGCAATCGTATCTCGAATACGTTCCGCTATTTCACGCAGCACTTCTAACTTATTTCCTTTCACTTGAACATCAATCGGCGACGGTTTTCCTTCATTCAAAGCAGCCGTAATCATACCACCTGTATTGAAACTCACTTCGACACCAGGGAAAGCTTGATGAAATTTTTCACGCAAACGACTCGCATATTCAAAGGTGCTAATTTGGTGTGTTTCCTTGAGCTGAACGCCGATGAACGCATCTTGTGTACCCGAGTTTGGCGTATAAGCCGCAGGTAAATCATAGAAAACACCAATATTAGAAATCAGTTGTTCTAAATCATTTCCTGTTTCATCTCGAACAGCTTGCTCCATTTTTGCAATGGTTTTCTCGGTCGTTCTCAAAGGCGTACCCGATTCCATGCGCACTTGAATTTCCATTTGACCGACATCGGTTTGTGGAAATAATTCGTAACCCATCGTCGATAATAACCAAATAGAACCAGCGAAAAGTAATCCTATAACTGCTAAAATTGGCAATCGTAAACGTAAGGCTGTATTTAAACTCTTTTGATAAGTATTTCGTAAGCGGTCAATAAATCGTTGAAAAAAGCCTAGGAAGTTCTTATCATTAGCACTTGTATTTTTTTGATTCCTAAAAAAGTAAGCCGCAGCGATTGGTACTAAAGTCAATGAAAACAGGTAAGAACCCATCATCGAACCAGCAACTGTAATGGCTAAAGGAGAGAATAAAAATTTCGTAATTCCTGATAAAAAGAGAACAGGAAAGAATACCACAAGTATCACTAAAGTCGAAGCTAAAACAGGATTCGCCACTTCTTTTGCAGCATCAAGTGCGGCTTCAAAAGAGGTTTTATTCATCTTTAAATGTCGGTCAATATTCTCCAGCACGACAATGGAATTATCGACCAGTAATCCTAAAACCAGCGCAATTCCTCCTAGTGTAATACTATTAACCGCTTGTCCAGTCAGCGATAAAACGATGAACGCAAACATAATAGACAATGGCAAACTCAACGCAACCACCAAAGCAGAACGGAGATTTCCAAGAAACAATACTAAAACCAAAACAACCAAAATCAAACCGCCAATCACCGCACGAGTTAAACTCGAAATCGCATTCCGAACATAAGATGATTGGTCAAAAATGACATTCATTGACACATCATCGGGCATTCGTTCTTTCAGTTGCGGAATCGCTTTTCTAACTTCGTTGACCGCAGCAATGGTATTTGCACCAGGTCGTTTAAAGATTGGTAAATAAACTTGTTCCTTTCCATCAACTCGGGCTAAATTCGTTTGAATCGCACTCGCATCCGACGCTTCGCCAATATCTTTGACATAAATCGGTTTACCATTTTTATAAGTAACCACAATATCATTGAAATCTTTCACATCAATAATCATCCCTTTGGCATCAATACCATAGTTAATATTACCTATTTTGGCAATACCAGACGGAATCATAGTTGTGTTTTTCTGAATAGCGTCGTTGACTTCCGTCTGTGAAATACCTAACGCTTCCAACTTCACAGGGTCAACAAAAATATAAATTCGTCGAAGCGTTCCACCATAAGCAGCAGGTGCAATAATACCTTTTACACCACTCAACATCTGTCGAAGGTTATAATAAGCAATATCATACAGTTCTTTTCCACTTTTCACTTCGCTACTTACCGTCAAGAGCATCAACGGTTTAGATGCCGTCGGGTCGAAAGGCTGCACCATCGGAGGCAAAGTACCTGGCGGTTGATAGTACATATCACTCATAGCGTAAGAAGAAGTATTCGCCATCGCTTCGGCCGGGTCAACATCCTCACTGTAAAAATTGGTGACGATACTCACGCCCATGAGGCTTTTCGATAATTGTTTTTCGATACCTGGCGATTGTCCTGTCCAGCGTTCCATTCGACTGGTAATGTCCTTTTCGACAACTTCCGCAGGCATTCCTGGATAAAGTGTCAAAATCTGCATCGCCGATTTTTTGAATTGTGGCAAAATATCAACAGGCATTCTCGGAATGAGTACGCCAGATAGTACGATGACTATAATGGCAAATACCAAGACCAAATATGGATTCTTGAATGAAATATTAATCATATGGTTAGTTTTATTGACTTTTAGTGCAAGCTTGCTACTGGATAGAGGTCAAGAAGTCTCCCGATAGCTCGTATCGGGATCGCTGTCAGAACGCCTACGGCTGTCAGAAAAAGCGTTTATAACTAACTTTATTTGTTCATTTTTATCTTATTCCGTCGCAAGTAGTGCTGCCGCAAAGCTAATGGAAGTATTTGAGAACCAAGTAGGTTTACTGAAAATAGTTAGATCTGATAGGTTTTAAAACCTATCAGATCTAACTATTTTATAATATAAAAAATTTAGGTTTTAAAAATCCATTCGAGGTTTCCAAAAGTTCAATCGAATACCTGTTGAGAAGAAGAATGAATTATAATCATAAGCATCGATAGCACTATTTTCATTTCGATACATGACATTCAAATCCACAAAACAATTATGAAATAGCATATAACTAGCTGTAAAATTCAACAAGAAAATATTGGTTTGTACACCTTGACCAATGACAACATTATCATCTGAAGACCTTGTTCGATAAGATTCAAAAATATTATCGCCCCAATTACTATTTAACGTATCTTTTCCTGTTAAAACATTCATTATTCGCATTTCTAAAAATAGCTTATCAGAAGGCTGATATTTGACAATAGCTAAAAATTCGCTAAAATTTGCACCTAAAGGATGTGCCAAAGGTTGAGAAAAATGTGTGTAAGTTGTACTCGAATCAAAATGCGAATAAGTATAAGGACGAACAGCATTTACTTCTAATTGTATATCTAAATGGTCTACATAAAAGGCATCAATGTATTTCAATCCGACTTGTACGCCAAATTTGTGAGCCCATGACTTTGGATTACTTATCAAATTTGAAGCCTGTAATTCATCCAATACTGCTTGTCCATAAAGTGAAAATTTATTAGCAAAATTCCATTTAAAGTCACCACCTATTAACATGTTATCTGGGCTACCTAAATTTCTTTCTACTGAGCGGTAAAAGATAATTGGGTTTATGTAATTTA
>CAZMEH010001043.1:0-3080 GCA_964564885.1 uncultured Saprospiraceae bacterium
GAACTACTTGAGCCGTATAATATTGAACTGAAATCTCATAAAACCTTAGTTGGTTATGATAGTATTAATTATAAAATCACGACAGTTAGCGGTCAGAACTTTGTCTTGAAATATTATAAAGATCCAAGTGAATTAGCGATTGTTGAGGCGGAAAATAATATTTTGAGTCAACTGAATAACGTGTCTATTGAGTGTTCGCAACTGCTGCCGAATTCGGCTGGTCGATACATTACGGAATACAAAGATGGTTCATTTTCAAGGTTGCTGACGTTTGTTGAAGGTTCGTTTGTGGCAGAAATTGAACATACTTTAGAGATGATGATTTCCTTTGGTCAACAAGCGGCTCGGCTTGACCAGAAGTTAAAAACGATTCAAGAACCAGCGATTGAAGCTAGAAAACTTATTTGGGATTCGCAATATGCGCATTGGAATAAACCTAGGGCGAAATACATTGAAAATCCAGAAAATCGCAAATTAGTTGATTATTATTTTGACCAATTTGAGCAGAAGGTTTTGCCAATTTTACACGAATTGCCACAGCAAATTATTCACAATGATTTGAATGAATGGAATGTATTGACGATTGATAATAAAATAAGTGGCTGTATCGATTTTAGTGATATGGTGTATTCGCAACGTATCAATGAATTGGCGATTGCGATGGCGTATTTGATGTTTAATAAAGAAAATCCTTTGTCGTTTGGTGCTGCATTTGTTGAAGGTTATCAATCGGTTTCGCCATTAGAAAAGGCAGAAATTGAAACTTTAGTGATATTAGTTCCAATTCGTTTGGCGGTGAGTTTGAGCAATTCTGCGATTAAGCACGTTGAAGTATTGGAAGCGGCAAAAAAAGAAAATACACCAGAACAGGAATTAAAAAACAAGCTACATTATATAACCATCAGCGAACGACCTGCATGGAAATTGTTGCATCAATGGATTACTTATAATCCTGTTCAGGTGACGAATCTATTTTTGAAATCGGCTGGTTTTGAAATTCCATCAACGGATGGTTTTAAAACAAAAATTGCTAATAAACGAAAACAATATTTCGGAAAATCATTGACATTGAGCTACAATGAGCCAATACATTTTGAACAAGCTGCTTTTCAGTATATGTACGATGTTGACGGAAATACTTATTTGGATGCTTATAATAATATTCCGTTGGTCGGTCATTCACATCCTAAAGTGAGCGCAGCCGTTAGCCAGCAAATGCGAGAATTAAACACAAATACTCGTTACCATTATCAGATATTATCGGAATACGCAGATAAACTATTGGCTAAATTTCCACCAAAATTGAATAAGGTTTTTATTGTAAATTCAGGAAGCGAAGCCAGCGATTTAGCAACTCGAATAGCGCAAACGGTGACCAAACGAAAAGATATTATTACCATTGCAGAAGGTTATCATGGGAATACTTCCCGAGGAATTGCGGTGAGTGATTATAAGTTTAATGGCAAAGGCGGAAGCGGTCAACCTGCTCAAACGCATACTTTGCCATTACCAAAATTATTCAATGGCGACTTTGAAACCAGTGAAGCTTACATTGAAAATGCTACGCAAAAAATCAATGAACTGATTGAAAAAGGTATTCGTCCAGCGGCTTTTATTGCAGAAGCTATTTCTGGCTGCGGCGGTCAAGTTCCTTTGGCGGATGGTTATTTAAAAGCGATTTTTCCATTGTTGGATAACCACGGTATTTTAAAAATAATTGACGAAGTGCAAACGGGTTTCGGTCGAGTTGGTAAACACTTTTGGGCTTTTGAATTACATGATGTTGTACCAGATATTGTTGTATTAGGCAAACCGATGGGTAACGGATTTCCGATTGCTGCGGTCGTGACGACAACCAAAATTTCGGATGCTTTTGCTAATGGAATGGAGTTTTTTAGTTCATTTGGTGGCAATCCTGTTTCGTGTCATGCGGCAAATGCGGTTTTGGATATTATAGAAGAAGAGCAATTACAAGCGAATGCTTTGGAAGTTGGAAACTATTATAAATCGAAATTAAAAGCATTACAAAAAGACTTTCCTGTCATCGGTGATGTTCGTGGCGAAGGGCTTTTCTTAGGCGTTGAAATGGTTTATGCTGAAACATCGAAACCAAATACTGCTTTAGCTAAAGAGATTAAAAATGCAATGAAGGCTAATTTTATCTTGTGCAGCACGGATGGGAAATACGATAATGTGATTAAAACAAAACCGCCGTTGTGTTTTACAAAAGCCAATGTTGACCAATTTTGCAAAGTTTTTGAGAAAGTTTTAAAAAAGCTGTAACCCGTTTGAAATTACCTGCGTCTTAGGTTGTGTAAATTAAATGAGCGATCAGAAGTCAGACCGTTTCACTGTCAGAAGTCAGATTTCAACGATTCATTTTTTACCAAAATTATTTTCAGTGAACCAAATTATTTTACAGCTGATTATTTTTTATGTAAATATTTGACTTTCAGCATAATTATCTGACACCTGACAGTGAAACGGTCTGACTTCTGACAGCACAAGCGATCTAAATTTAAAAAAACTTTAAAACTTAAATATTATGAGCGGTAATGAATTATCAATGGTTATAGTAGCTATGGTTTCATTTTGGGGCACAGTTGGAGCAATAGCATATTTATTCTATTCAACAAGAAACAGAGAAAGATTAGCATTAATCAATAAAGGCGCAGATGCTACCATCTTTAACATAAATCCAAATAAGGAGACCAATGATGCGTTGAAATTAGGTTTAACAGCGATTGGCGTAGGTGTCGGTTTCTTTTTGGCTGGTGTAATCTCTCAAAGTGGTATTTTGCCTTATAAAACAGCTGTTATTTGCATGCCTTTAATATTTGGTGGATTGGGTTTGGTTGGCTATTATTTTATCATGAAACCTGAGAAAAATAGGGAATATTAGGTCGTAGACAGGATTAACAGGGTTTGCTTTATCGCTTCTTAGAAGCTTTTAAATTATCATCGTAAATTTTGTGAATAAAGACTAATAAGTTGTAAGTATTTTTTACTGCTAAACTACTTTATAATTGAGCAACGCCGATGTTACTCAAAAAGAGTAACATCGGCGTTTCTGTTTATTT
>CAZMEH010001044.1:0-3542 GCA_964564885.1 uncultured Saprospiraceae bacterium
ATAGCACAATCTTAGAGTCATTTAGAATCTAGCTCTATTATGATTACTAGATTACAATATTGGCTATTCTATTACAATAGTTTATCTCAAAGAAGATTAAAGAGAAATCAAAAAAGCCGATAAATGAAAATCATTTATCGGCTTTCTCCATAATTGAACATTTCACATTCCATATTAAAATCAAGCTACTGGTTCATCATTTACCGTAAAAGTAATTTCAAAATCACCTCCGCCATTGATATATTCCCATTGCTTATTAAAACAACGAAGCATGAAGACATATTCGCCCGCTTCAATATTAGTTAATAACAATTTGGGATTTTCTCCTAAATTCTTATCAATAAAATCTTCTGGAAAATAAACAGGTTTTCTCCCTTTTTGCACAAAAAGCTCAAACTGATGATTCGGATTATGGTCAAGTGCCACTTCGACTTCTACTAGTAAGTTTTTACCAGCATCTTGCGAATTGATAACATATTTAAGAACAGCTTCTTCCGAGTCAATCGTGTGAGAACCTGCAATCGTTTGACCGTAATCAAATGAAAAACTAGGAACATCATCACCAAAACCAAAGGCTGTTTTATAATCTTTTGTCGGTAAACCTAATGCTTTGCGGACAGCATTTGCCGCATTGATACGACCGTGACCAAACTTAAAGGAATGACCATTTTCATCATATTCGCCGATGTCGCCCACTTTATCAGCCGTTGTTTCTATAATGCTTTTCACTTCCTTAGCCGTCAAATCTGAATTTGCCGTCAAAACCAAAGCACAAACTCCAGCTACCAATGGCGTTGCAAATGAAGTTCCTTCCGCATTATTTCTATAATAAGGATTGTTTTCTCTACCTTTTCCTGCTTCTACTAATTCTCCGCTACTGCTCAATGCATCTAAGAAACCAACATCCGCAGTTGTCATCGTTCCGCTGTGACCGTAGCCGCCTGGCGCAACAACAGACATATTTCTGGTGCGATTAGTATAAGGTGCAAAACCATCTTCACTCGTTGTAGCACCAACTGCAATTACATCTGGATGCGTCGCAATTTCATTCTTTTTAAGAATACTGTAAGCGTTTCCAGTTGCAAAAACGATAACCATTCCACGACCATTTCTACCTTTTGTAGCTGCATGGTGCAATGTTTGAATAGTCAATCTATCCATTGGCAAACCGACATTTCCAAAACTACAACTCGCAATGTCAGCACCATTTTTAATCATATGACGAAACATCGCACGCATGAAACGACCGTTTGCTACATAATAGCGAATCGGCATAAATTTCACATTTGGCGCAGCACCTACAATGCCACTACCATTTGCAGAAGCAACCGCAATTCCTGCGCAAGCCGTTCCGTGATCGGCTTCCGTTGAACCATTGCCGTCCTTTGTAACCGCAAACGCATTTGGTATACCTGAATTATTCTCGTGATTAAAATCTCGTGCCGCAATGATTTTATCCAGAAAATCTGGATGACTCAAGTCAAAACCTTTATCTAAAACCGCAATAGTCAAATCGCTAGAACAGATTGTTCCTTTGTTTTCCTGCAAAATTCTCCAAGCTTCGATCACTTTTGCATCTGCGCCTTGACGATATTTCCAATGTTGATTTTTACCGTAAGGGTCAACGCCATTATTTTGTAAATACCATTGTTTGTGTAGTAATTCGTCGGTTGGTAATTGAAAACTATATTGCGCAGTATCAGCCACCAAATCAGGTTCAACACAAGCAATTAGTTCGTTTTTTTGTAATGCTATCGCTAAATCAATACTATCTAAATGCTGAGTAGAAGTAACTAAATAAGCATTTTTTGAAACGATTTCATTTACTTTTAAATCTTCCTTTTTTAGGAAAAGACGTTGTTCCTTGCGAGAAACACTCGATTTAAATTCAATAAACAAACAATTCGTAGCCGTGACTAATGTTTCTTCTCCTTGAATATTATAAACAGGTTGAGCGATTTCAAGCTGCTCAATTTCGTTGTTTTTATTTGTAAAAATAGAAGTATCACCCAATTCACAGTGTAATGTCAATTGTTTAATCTTGGCTTGAATGATTGATTTCTTATTATTGGGAATAGAAAAAAACTGCGGATTGACTTCAAGGCTAAGCTTATGATAACCATACTTGAATTGTTTTGTCTGTTTCATCTTGTTGTTTTATTTAGGAAAGCTAAGTCGTATCGTCGTCCCAATAGTTATCGGAATTAGCCGACTAGATATTATATTTGAATGCTATAAATTATTTGGCAATGCTTAAAGTTACGTTTATTTGAGAT
The DNA here is from genome assembly GCA_964564885.1 of uncultured Saprospiraceae bacterium. GTDB lineage: Bacteria > Bacteroidota > Bacteroidia > Chitinophagales > Saprospiraceae > CAKZLL01. The sequence goes on from CAZMEH010001044.1 coordinate 2,277, forward strand.
GATTTGTTACAAAAAAACAAAGAATAAGCGTCGAACACCCTTGAAGTATCCGACGCTTATTTTTATCAAAATCCTATTTGTAGTACTAGAGAGGTTTAAACAGAAATAGCTGCTTTGATATTTGCATGCGGATTATAGTTTTCTAGCTTGAAATCTTCGTAAGTAAAATCAAAAATATCCTTAATATCAGGATTGATTGTCATGGTCGGCAATGCACGATGTTCACGAGTCAGTTGTAATTTTGTTTGTTCTAAATGGTTCATATACAAATGCGTGTCGCCCAATGTATGAACAAAATCACCTGCTTTTAATCCGCAAACTTGCGCCATCATCATCGTCAATAAAGCATAAGAAGCAATATTAAAGGGAACGCCAAGAAAAACATCTGCGCTACGTTGATATAGCTGACAAGACAATTTTCCATCAGCAACATAAAACTGAAATAAACAATGACAAGGCGGCAAAGCCATTTCGTCAACATCGGAAGGATTCCAAGCTGTAACGATGTGTCGTCGGCTATTTGGTTTATTTTTAATGCTATCTACCACTTTCACAATTTGGTCAATCACTCGACCGTCAGCCGTTTCCCATTTGCGCCATTGTTTCCCGTAAACGGGCCCTAATTCACCATTCTCATCTGCCCAAGCATCCCAAATACGGACTTTATTTTCTTTCAAATATTGAATATTCGTTTCACCTTTCAAGAACCAAAGCAATTCGTGAATGATAGAACGCAAATGCAATTTCTTTGTCGTCAAGACAGGAAAACCTTCGCTCAAATCAAAACGCATTTGACGACCAAATACGCTAATCGTTCCTGTTCCTGTTCGGTCGCCTCGCTGAACGCCGTTATCTAAAATATCCTTTAGTAAACCTGTATATTGTTTCATTGATGATTTTTCTATTGAACAACAATATTAAAAATAAATTATCTATTTTTAATTGGAGAAAGGTAAAATTTAAAGTATTAATGGGCATCTTGCCCGTTCACGCTATGATTGTGGCTAGTGTTAGCCTAAACGGGCAAGATGCCCATTAATACTTTAGAATGTCTTCTATTTGTTGATTTTTCGTTAGTTTTACAACAAATAAATGAAACGAAACATACAATTCGTAATTCTAAAATCTAAAATCGTCAATCACTCTTATGCTTTTATCTTTATTCAAAATTGGTGCAACAGTCGTATTAGTAGGATATTTCTTTTATATCATTACTAACTGGAAATTGCATTGCCCAAAATGTCGAAAACCATTTGCTGCAAAAGT
>CAZMEH010001045.1:0-14349 GCA_964564885.1 uncultured Saprospiraceae bacterium
AATAGTTGGCTTATTGATAAACGAAAAAAATAACAATCAATACACAGGAAGTATTACCGTTCGTTCCAAATTCCTTTCGATTCACGGTGCGGGAGCTTATGGTAAAATTGATGGAAATAATTCGGTTTTTGTTTACGCTATGGTCGATTATCCGCTTGGTGGAGTACCATTTTTCTTTGTCGAAGGATTGGCTTTAGGCTTTGGTTACAATCGGTTGGTTAATATTCCATCGATTGAGCGATTGTCTGAATTTCCATTGGTACAACAAGCAGTCGGCAGTTTGCCAGCGATTAAACAAGGTAAATTATTAGAATCTTTAGCCAGTAATTTAGCGGATTCATTTCCGCCAAGTCAAGGGAATTTGTTCTTGGCAGTAGGCGTGAAGTTTACTTCATTCAAATTATTAGATGCGTTTTTATTGCTGGTGGTAGGTTTTGGTGAACGACTCAAATTTGATGTAATTGGAATTGGCGCATTATCATTGCCGCCAATGATGAATAAACCTCAAGTTTATATTGAAGTAGTGATGCGAACTGCATTTTTACCAGAAGAAGGTGCTATCAAAATCAGAGGAACCGTTTCTCCAAACTCATTTATTCTATCTGATAATGCTAGATTATCAGGCGGATTTGCTTTCTATGCTTGGTTTAAAAACGACGAAGACTTAGGAACTAGAGCAGGAGATTTTGTTTTAACACTTGGCGGTTATCATCCAAGGTATAAGAAACCAGCGCATTATCCAGACGTGCCACGAGTTGATTTGACTTGGTACGTAACAAAAGGTTTTTTCCTGAAAGGACAAAGTTATTTAGCTTTGACGCCAGGTGCAATTATGCTCGGTGGATCATTTAAAGCCGTTTATATTGCAAATAATTTTAAAGCAGCATTTGATTTTGAAATGGATTTATTAGCGCAATGGAAACCGTTTTACTACGATTTTACGACAATGATTAATGCGCAAATTGAGTTTAGTGCTAGCATTTTGAGAATACACAAAACGATCCGTATGGACGTTGGCGCAGCACTCGAAATATTTGGTCCAGACTTTAGTGGAACGGCAAATATTAATATTAAGACCTTTGGAATTAACTTTAATTTTGGAATTGACTTTGGTTCAAAACAAAAAGTAGGTCGAACAATCGGCTGGGAGACATTCAAAGAAAGTTTCTTGCCAGAAGATGAAAAAATTATTTCTATCAATGTGATTGACGGATTAAGCGAACAATCGAATGATATAATAGAAGTGAACCCGAAAGATTTTAAACTACAAGTTGAGTCGATTATTCCTATAACTATTACGAATATAGATGACGAAATCGGGAATGATTTTGGTATTTACCCATTGGATTTAGAAGAATTAGTTTCTGAAATAACAGTTGAAATCTCAGACGAAGAAGCCGAATTTGAATTAGTAGAATTAGTCAAAAAGAATATACCAGCGGCACTTTGGAGTAATAAGGAAGTACTCGAATTGAATGATGCACCTATGATAAATGATGCGCTTTCGGGTTTTGTCATTCAAGCGGCAGTACCTATTTTTGAAGAAGCTATTACTTTAAATACTGCTACGCTAAAAAGTACTATTTCAGAACAACCGAATGCTTGGAACTGGAGTCAATCGAATTTTGACTCTAATCAAACGTTCGATTTTGATACAATCACGTCGAGCTATAGAGGTGATTTTTATTCATTATCGGCTAATGACGACGAATTATCAGCGCTTAGAAGTAAAGTGATGGTGGTAGATGAATTATAAGTACAATAAAAAAATGCATCCCGAGTCATCGAGATGCATTTTTTGTAATTAAACAAGTTTATTATAAGACCTTAAAGAAATTCTTATCTCAACTCACTCAGGATTAAATTTTCAATACTCCCAAGCATAATAGGTGTTTGATATTTATTCGTATGATAGTTTACTTTCTTTTTAACATAGTCAAATGCTTCTGTTAATGTTATGACATTGTCTTTGTTTTTATCACCCTTTCCTTCAAGAGCTTCTAATAAGTAATAACTAAAAACACCTTGACGTAAGCCAGAATTTTCTACAGAAGTTTCCTCCGCTTTAGAAGATAACATTAGAACAGTCGAAGACGTACTAAAAGCGTCGAAAGAACTGCTATAGAACGTCTTTAAACGAGCTGCTTCTTGTTCTGTTTGATTATCCTTAAATGCAATAACTTCTTCCATAGAACCAGAATAGCACGCATCTGTAATACAAATTTTATATTTTGCTTTTGACTGAGCTAAGATTTCATTTATTTCACTATGTTCTAAAACATTGTCATACCCATTGAAATCAATAGGTAAAAGACCATCTTTTTCACCATGACCAGAGAAGTAAAACAAAATCATATCATTCTCGTTTGCTTTAGAAAATATCTCTTTTAATTTACGGGTGATTTTTTCCTTTGTAGCACTTTCATCAATTAAGATAGCCATTTGTTCATCAGGAATCGCACCACCTTCTGGACTTTTTAGAAAAGCATACATTTTATAAGCATCATCATCTGTAAAGTTAAGACTTTGCATGTGTAAGTATCTTGCAACACCAACAATCACGGCATAAGTTCTAGGTTTTACTAACTCACCCTTTTTTATAGTACTTGTAACGTTTTTTGTATTTCCAGCTATTTTTGTTTCTTTTTGATTAGGAGCCGCAGTAGCTATTCTCGTAAATTTTCCAGAAATAAAGTTCACTTCTTGAGACATGACTAATTTATTTTCTTTCCAAATCCCTTGATAAGTCTTTCCTTCTTTATTTTTGTAAATACCTTTACCTTCAAATTTATGAGCAATCCATTCACCAATGTATGATCTTCCATCGTTGTAGAAAATCTCTCCAAAGCCGTGCGCTTTCTTATTTTTGAAATCACCGACATATTTGCTTCCATTTTTGTAAACATACGTACCTTGACCGCTATCACAATCTCCAACAGTACATTGAGCTGAAAGCATAGAAAACGAACATAATCCTAAGAATGTCAACAAGATATATCTCATCATAATTTAGCATTTATACAATTCATATATATAGCAACAAAAATGAAGCCTAAGTTTTTAATTAAATTGAATATAGCACAATAAATGGAATTTATCATCAATAAAAAAAATAAAATGACTTAGACTCAAATAGAACTTGTTTAAAAACTCATTACTAATATCTTGACAAATCATTGGTATTACTCAGTTGAGCCTCGTGAATAGAGTTCCAATACTTTAGCTATTTTTATTCCTGTACCGAGGCTTCGGGGCGAAAATAAAAATGTCCTGATAGCTCGTATCGGGACATTTTTGAAAATCAAGGATTTATCAATAGTTTTAGGATGAGTTCTTAAACAAGTTCATAATGACATGTTATAAATGCGGTTTTTGTGAATAATTATCTGAAAAAAACTAGTTACTCATCACTTTTGCCATTCCTCTTACTTTACTAACAAGCATTTCTGGACTGAAATTCCCATAAAGAGAAGGTGTTTGAAGATTATTAGTATATGATTTTACTTGACGATGAACGTAGTTGTACAATTCTGTAATTGTAATAATATTATCTCTATTTCGGTCAGATTCTCCTTTTAGTCCTTTTATTAAAAAATGACTAAAAGTACCTTGACGTAACCTTGTACTTTCTATTGATTTTTCGTTAGATCGAGATGATACTAGAATAGCAATTTCGTCTTTCTTTTTTTCAAAAACATCAAATTTGTTTTGGTAGCTGCTATTATTACTTCCTTTCATAGAATACATGCTACCTGAATGACAAGCATCTGCTAAACAAATTTTGTGCTTAGCTTTGGTTTGCTGCAAGAGATAATTGACTTCTTGATAAGAAATTTTATTGTAGGTTCCATCATAGTCAAATGGCAAAAGGTATTTTTCTTCGCCATGTCCTGAGAAGTAAAATATTAGAATATCATCAGGTCCAATTTTTGTAGCAAAATCACGCAGTCCACTGATGATATTTTCCTTAGTAGCTCTTTCGTCTATCATTAAATTCATCTGCTCATCTGGAATAGCGCCACCTTCTGGGCTTTTAAGAAATGCATACATTCTGTAAGCGTCATCATCCGTATATTGTAATCGTCGCACATGATGATAGGCTGCTACTCCAATAATGATAGCCCAAGTCTTATTCATTTCTTGTTGCTTAATACTTAAAACCTTTATCATTTTTCCATTATCCCAAACACCTTTTGTTGTTTTCCCGTTTCTATTTTGGAAAGAGCCTTCTCCATGAAATTGATTGGTTCTCCAGTGTCCAGTATAGCTATTGCCATTAACATAATTACATCTTCCATAACCATTCGCTAGGCTATCCTTGAAATCTCCATCGTAAGTAGAAGTATTTTTATAAACATAAGTTCCTTTTCCATTTACACAATCTCCTTTGGTGCATTGTGCGTAACTTATTGGTATAGAACAAATTGAGAGTAGTAGTATTATTAATGGTAGTAGTTGACTTTTCATGCGTTTTCATTTCTAATTTATCTGTTCGCTTGTACTAATAAATGGATTATTAAGGTTAGATTCTTCATGAAAAGGGTAGAAACTGTGACTGTTGAATATTGGCATTTAATATATGATAATTATTTTTGTGTAAAAATAGCTTCAAGTTTTGGCATAAAACAAATAGCGACTGAATATTAATTAAATAATCCTAAACCATTGATAGCGAAGGGTTAAATTAGATTTATATTATATATGAATAATAATTAATTTGATAAAAGGTTTATACTAATATAAATTCTATTATCAAATAGTAGTATCGTAAATTTGTGACTTATATACCTTAGATTATTATAAGAAAGTAAAGCTGTAAACATATCATTTGTTTACAATAGGTTAGACAAAAGCATTTTTTAAATTTGGGATGTAGCATTTGAAGAAAAAATATTAAACTTAGGAATGTATTATTTGATTATTATTCAGGTCGAAAGTTTACTAAAATATTTTAATATCTCTCATGCCCAAGACAAAGTAAAGATGAAAAAAACTATTGTATCCTTATTTTTAGTATTATCAATGTGTCAATTGTTGGATGCCCAATCCGTCAATTTCATCAAGACATTAAAGGCGGTGAATTCGCTAAAAACTGCTCAGAAATTTATAAACATGAGTGATTTTGAAACAGCAAAAATTCATTTGGAAAAAACAATCAAAATTAAAGATGATTTTGCTGTAGCGTATCGTGAATTAGGGAAAGTGAATTTGATGTTGTCGGAGTATGAAGGTGCGATTGAAGCTTACGAAAAATCGTTTGACTTAAACGCTAAACTTTCGAGGGCAGCATATTATGAATGTGGCGAATGCCATTTTCGAGTTGGAAATTTTGACATAGCTGCAACGTATTTTAAGAACTATCAAACCATGAAAAATACTCGTTACACGAATAAGCGTCGAGAAATTACACTGGAAGTGAAATACGATGGCGAAGCGAAACAGCGTAGAGAAAATTACGAATTTGCGATAGAAGCGGTGAAGCATCCTGTCTCGGATAAGCCGACTAGCCTTGGCGGAAAAATTAATTCGGTTTATGATGAGTACTTACCTTCAATGGCTGGAAATGGTAATATTTTGATTTTTACATCAGAACGTACTTATTCAACAGTAGATATGCCAACGGGCGAAAATGTTTTTATTGTAAAAAAGGAATTAGGCTCTTGGTTAGATCCATTGAGTATTAGCCCGATGATAAATTCGCCAGTGAATGAAGGCATGGCAAAACTAGCTGCGGATGAACGTTATATGTATTTTGCGGCGTGCCAAAGAGAAGATTCAAAAGGTGGATGTGATATTTACAGGGCAGTATTAGATAATTTTAGAGTTGATGCAGTGCGACCATTAGAAGGTGAATTGAACTCAGAAGGATGGGATTCGCAACCTACAATTACTTGTGATGGTCAAATAATATATTTCAGCAGTAGTCGAGATGGCGGCTATGGTGGAGCAGATATTTATGCTAGCTTTTTGCGTTCAGATGGAAGCTGGAGCGAAGCACAAAATCTCGGTGCAGGTATTAATACAGAAGGCGACGAAGAAGCGCCATATATTGCGCCCGATGGAAATACTATGTTTTTTGCTTCAACGGGTTTGCCAGGAATGGGAGATGGAGATATTTTCGTTACGTTTCGTGAAAAGTCAAGCAAAGATTACTATTGGACAAAACCCAAAAACTTGGGTCATCCAATCAATTCAACTTTTCAAGAAGTTGGTTTTATGTTAAAACCTGATGGATATTCAGCTTATTTGGCTAGCTCTCGAATGGGTGGACTTGGTGGGTTAGATATTTATGAAGTCGAAATTCCAGAAGAATACCAACCTGCCAGAACGGTGCTTTTAGAAGGAAGAGTCACTGATGATTTCACAGGTGCGCCCTTAGAGGTTGGTATTGAAATCATTAGAAATGATGATAAATGGAATATTCAATCGGATGAAGATGGGTATTATTTTCTCTGTTTATCAGCAAAACAAGCTTATTCTTTCTCTGTTGCTGCGCCAAATTATGATTATTTCAGCGAAGCAGCCTTTTTAGCAGAACAAGATAACAGTATTCCATTTCGATTTGATATGGCTCTAGTTCCAAATAATATTCCTATTAGAAAAGATGTTGATGATAGACCTAGCCGTATTAGTATGAATATTTATTTTGACTTTGATGATTTCGCATTAAATGATCAAGCAAGGACTCAGTTGGATAAATTGATCGAAAAGCTACAAAATGATCTATCATGGGATGTTGAAATAATTGGTTATACCGATAATGTAGGTAGCACGGCTTATAACCAAATCCTTTCAGAAAAACGTGCGCAATCTGTAGTAACTCATTTGCAAGGTGCAAGTGTAGAAGTAAATAAAGTGCGACAAGAGGGTAGAGGGGCAAGTACTTCGAGCAGTATCGATGTGATACGAGGAAGTTCTAAGGATAGGAGAGTTGAAGTGGTTTTGAGAAAAAATTAAATGAGTTCTGTAAGGAAGCCCTTTTCCATAACAGGAAATGCAAGGAATAAAAAGTCTTTAGATTATCTATTCCTAGTATTTCCTGTGGTTAATTATTGCCTCATGTTACGTAGAGCTAGTGCCTTAATCCATAAATAACTGACTACTATATTTTAATTTAAACAATTGAAAATCAATAAGTTATATTTACGGCCAACTGCCAACTGCACTAGCCTCTTCTTTTCTAAGCTAAAAATAATGACTGAGGCTGTTTTCGACAAACTTCAAACACTGGTATTAATTAGGTCAATTTTCCGTTTTTTGCGGAAAATCAGTTATGACTCAATCGGAGTTCCATTAGCATCAGTAGTCAGCACCTCGCTCATATAATTAAAAAGTGGTCGAATTGCTTTGAAACCATTCACCATATCATCAACAAAGTTTGGACTAATCACTTGTTTATCCGTAAATCTATAATGAACTAAATACTGTTTATACCTTAATAAATCAATGGCAGGATGGTCTTTCGCATATCCTCTAGGTGAGGTTTTTAGTTGAGCTCCTCTTAATTCACCAAAGTATTTTTTGAATGTTTTATCATTAATAATTTCTCGTAATTCATCTGGGTTAGCTGCAATTTCTTGCCTAATTCTAGCCAAATCAGCTGAATTCGGATTCCAAAATCCTGCGGCAATAAAACAATTATCTGGCTCAAAATGAAAATAATAACCACCTCTCCGCCATTTGGTTGCTCTAATCATTGAGCCGCCCAGAGTACTTTTATAAGGCGTTTTATTTTTTGAAAACCGAACATCCCGATAAATTCGATATTGTTTTAATTTTTCAATCTTATCATGTTCGTTCATTCGTTCCACCAATGTATTACCGAATGTTTTGACATCTTCATAAGCCTCAACATAAGTTGGTTTATTGACATTAAACCATTCTCTATTGTTGTTCTGAATTACCTTTACTAAAAAATCTAACGTACTTTGTTGAATATGTGTTGACATTTCATTTGTGTAAAACTAAGAGTCGGATGCTTCGAAAACGTCCGACTCTTAAAGTGTTATATATTAAATAACCATTTCTGGAATATCTCCTTCGATAATTAAATGACCTTCTGTAGCCGCTTGAATATCTTCAACGGATACACCAGGTGCCCGTTCAATCAATTTGAAGCCACTTGCTACGACTTCAAGAACAGCCATATTGGTAACAATCTTCTTGACACAACCGACGCCCGTTAACGGTAAAGTACAACTCTTCAAAAGTTTTGATTTGCCTTTTCGGTTTGTGTGTGTCATGGCAACGATGATATTTTCAGCCGAAGCGACCAAATCCATTGCACCGCCCATTCCTTTGACCATTTTGCCTGGGATTTTCCAATTGGCAATGTCTCCATTTTGAGCAACTTCCATTGCGCCAAGCACCGTCAAATTGACGTGTTGTCCTCGAATCATGGCAAAACTCATGGCAGAATCAAAAATGGAAGCACCAGGCATTGCAGTAATCGTTTGTTTACCAGCATTGATGAGGTCTGCGTCTTCTTCACCATCAATCGGAAAAGGTCCCATTCCTAGAATTCCATTTTCAGATTGAAATTCCACGCTAATTCCTTGTGGAATATAATTCGCTATTAAAGTAGGAATACCGATGCCTAGATTCACATACCAGCCATCTTGTAATTCCTGTGCTATTCTCTTCGCTATACCGTCTCTATCTAACATTTTTCATTGTTTCATTGCTTCATGGTTTTCACTGATTCATTGTTCCATTGAAAGAAGCATAAAAAAAATAGAAACTACGTATTCATTATTATCAATTGCTAATTGCTAATTCGTAATTCGTAATTACTCAGATAAACCTCGTGAGAGGAGTTCTTAATTCGTAATTCTCACCGTTCTTTGTTCGATGCGTTTTTCAAATTTCTCTCCTTGAAAAATACGCTGTACGAATATACCAGGCGTGTGAATATAGTTAGGGTCAAGTTCGCCAGGTTCAACAAGTTCTTCGACTTCTGCAATAGTAATTTTGCCAGCCATCGCCATAACAGGATTGAAATTGCGAGCAGTACCTTTATATATCAAATTACCTAAACGGTCACCTTTCCATGCTTTGACAATGGCAAAATCAGCCGTTAGAGCAGCTTCAAGAATATGCGGTTTGCCATTGAACATGCGAACTTCTTTGCCTTCGGCAACTTCTGTTCCGTGACCAGCAGGTGTAAAAAATGCGGGAATACCAGCACCGCCAGCTCTGCAACGTTCTGCTAAAGAACCCTGAGGAATTAAATCAACTTCTAATTCTCCGCTAAGCATTTGGCGTTCAAATTCAGCATTTTCACCAACATAAGATGAAACCATCTTTTTAATTTGCTTTTTTTGTAGAAGCAACCCTAAACCAAAATCATCGACACCAGCGTTATTCGAAATACAAGTTAATCCTTTAACACCCGTCTTTACTAAGGCAGTAATAGCATTTTCGGGAATGCCACAGAGTCCAAAACCGCCAAGCATCAGCGTCACATTATCTTCAATTCCTTTAATTGCTTCTTCGGCATTTGCCACTACTTTATTCATATAGATAGTATTATTTTATTTATTGTTGAATAACAATCTAAATTTTTTCTGTAAAACAAAATAAATGAATTTTTTGATAATTCCTTATTAATTAAAAGGAAGATTCGTCAAGTCTGGTTTTTGTATGTATTCCTTCATTTTTAATTCCATATATTTTACGAATATTGGAAATTATAGTGCAAATGAAAACTTTTTATTCAAAATATATAATTAACAATAATTTTTATTGAAAAAAATATAAAATAATTGAGTATTTGATATTGGCATTAATTTATGAAAAAACAATATATAAAAAGCTTGTAGTAAGTTTTTTAATGATAAAATATGGATTAAATATTAAATTTATCCAGACCGAATTTAAATTTTACTAGTATATCATTATGAAATATGATATAAAAAAGACAATTTATTTGTCCTCGTGCGTAATATAAGGTATAGAATTTGCACCGCACCTTCCTTTATGAAAATAGGATCTTGGACAAATTTAGTAAAGAATAGGTTTTTGAGGAAAATTTTCACCTTAAAATCGCTATAACTGTTCACCATCTATCTCGTTTTGAACACTTCCACGAAATCTACCGAAGGGCTGGGAAATACTCATACCTATTTCCTGTTTAAAACTTTAGTTTTCTATTGAGAGTGTTCTACTATTTTAACATCATTTGGGATTCGATATTTTTCCTCTAAAGACTACGAATTGATGAAATTATACGTAAATATTATCTTTTTATTTCTCCTCACCTTCTCAATCAACTTGAGAGGGCAGTCAGGTAATTGTGATAACAGTACGCCTTTTTTCTCTGTAGATTTAGCAGGTGCTCCAGACAGTGTTTGGTTTTCTCCCAATATTGCTAGAAGTGGAAAATGCTGTGGAGAAGTAGGTCCTCCTCCTCCTCGATGTATAGAATTTGAAATTACATTAGATGCAAATGCTGTTGGAATTGTTTTTGATATTTACTCTGGTGCAGCTCCTTCTAGTTCAGCGTTTTATCATATAGATTGTGGTCCTGCAATCACACTTGGAGAACCTATTTGCTTGTCAGGAAGTGGGCCATTTACGGTAACTTTCTGTAACCCAGGAAACAATCCAAACGTATATGCCATAACTTCAATTAATGGGAATATAGAAGCACACGATACTTTTACTGTTGAAGGTTGTACTATTTCACTTCAAGTTGAAGGTATTAGTGCAAGTGATATTCAATGGAGAGATATAACAGGTGGCGGAATTTATAACAGTAATCTATCTTGTATAACGAGCTGCCTCAATCCAAACCTTACTGCTCCATTTGGTGTAAATGAAATCCAATACGAAGTGTGCGGAAGTGCAAGTGCAGATGCTTGTGATAATTATGCGATTCAGGTATGTGATACTTTAACTATTAGAATTGACACTATTTTTAATACAAGTATTCTTATTGATAATCATATTTGTCCTGAAAAGAAAACACTGCGAGCAATTACAAGTATTTATAGTACGAATTATATATATAATTGGTATGATGATTTGAATGGTCAAGGAAATGTTATTAGTACGGATAGTTTTGTTCATGTAGGTAGTGGCGATTATTCTGTAATCATTCAAGATCCAATTCATGGTAATTGTGGAATAGATACGGTTAATGTGAATATTTCTACCTCAATTGTATTTACGACTACAACTACCATTGATACAGCTATTTGCGAAGGCGAAAGAGTTACAGCAGGCGGCGTAAATCACTCAATGTCAGGAATTTATAATTATAATTTGACAACATATCAAGGTTGTGACTCTACAGTAACTTTAAACTTAATTGTCAATCCAACTCAAGTAACTGTTCTAAATGAAAGGATTTGCGAAGGCGAAACCTTCACAGCAGGTGGTGTGAGCCATTCCACTGCGGGACCTTTCAATTATACTTTGGAGACTTACCAAGGGTGTGATTCGACAGTTATTTTGAGTTTGATAGTCAATCCAAAGAAGTTAACAGTTCTAAACGAAACCATCTGCGAAGGTGAGGTATTCATAATAGGTGGCGTAAGCCATTCAGCAGCTGGAACATATAATTATACTTTTCAAACTCATCAATGCTGTGATAGTACTATAACATTAAATTTATCTTTTTTTACAGAAATTTGTGATAATGGAATTGATGATGATTGTGATGGCTATGTTGATGAGTTTGATACAGAATGTGCCTGTAGTGATAGTAGTTTCTTTGGTCAATGCGATCCAGATTGTGATGCAGACGTATTAATTCATTCATTAGGTTTCAAAATAGATTGGACGAGCGAAGGCAATGTACCAAACTATCAATCTCCTTGGGTAGCCGATATTGATAATGATGGCGTACCAGAGGTAATTATACAGTCTGTTAACTCTCATAAAACAAGTAGCGACCGTTCTACAAAAGATATTCATATCATGAATGGTCAAGACGGAACGACAGAATTGACGATTACAACGCCTTATATGCCTTGGGGCTCAGTTGGACCTATAGCCATAGCAGATATTGACAATGATGGTTTTGGTGAAATTATTATTAGTACTGCGCAAGCTTATAATGCAGTATCAGACCAAGGTTATTTGATTTGCTATGAACATGACGGTACTCAAAAATGGAAATCAAATGTACAAGTTGGTGCAAATGCACCTAGGAGATTTGGTTCGACGGTTGGTATCGCTGATTTTAATGCTGACGGTATTCCAGAAGTTTATATTTATAATGAAATATTCAATGCTCAAACAGGTGTTTTACTTGCTGATGGCGGTAGTAATGGTATGGGTTTGCATTCTAACTCGGCTTGGGGCGCAAGTGCGATACAAGTTGCAGCAGATTTGACATCTTCTAATGGTTTAGAATTAGCTTGTGGAAACACCGTTTATGAAGTAACAATTACAAATACATCGGGTACTTCTGGAAATACAATGACTCCCATTAATTTAGCTGGTGGATACAGTGATGGTTACTCAGCAGTAGCAGATATTGATTTGGATGGAGAACTCGATGTAGTTGTCAGTGAATTTGGTTCAGCAGGAAATGCTAGAGTATATACTTGGAATCCAAGAACCAATAGTCTAATTGCTTCAACTCCTTATGCTGATCTTAGAACGACAGGTTATAACTTTACAGGCCCTGCCTTCATTGGTGATATGGATAATGATTGCCAACCCGAAATCGGGTTTACTCGTAGCAAACGAGTTTATGCGTATGATTATAATAATACAACAACACTTCAACAAAAATGGTCACTAACGACCAGTGATGTCTCTGGCTTGACTGGTATCACGATGTTTGATTTCAATAATGACGGACAACAAGAATTAGTCTACCGTGATGAAACAAAATTACGTGTTTTAGATGGAAGTGGTTCTTCTGTTACAAATTTATTTTCATATGGTTGTACATCAGGAACGGCACTCGAAATGCCAACAGTTGCTGATGTTGACGGTGATAACCAAGCAGAAATTTGTGTTAGTTGCCAAACCATAGGACGTCAGAGAGGAAATGTTGTAGTATTTGAAACAGATAATGAGCCATGGGCATCTGCTCGTCAAGTTTGGAATCAATATTCGTATAATTCTACAAATATAAATGATGATTTGACCGTACCGAAAGAACCACAAAGTACAGCGGTGACTTATCAAAGTGATTGTGGTTGTAACGGAGAAAGTCGTCCATTGAATAGTCATTTAGTACAAGCAACCTCCTTGGATGCTAATGGTTGTCCAGTATATTCTGTACCAGATGTTATAATAGCAGATATTGTTAATAATGGCTGTTCCAATAATAAATTGGAGCTTTTGATAACTATTATGAATCAAGGTAGTTCTCCTTTTCCTGCGGGAGCGGATATTGCTTTTTATTATGGTAACCCAGAGCAAAGTGGTTCTTCTTTAATTTCTATAGCTACTATTAGTAATGAAATTCAACCAAATGATATCTTAACAGAAACTTTTTTCATAGATATTAGTAGTTATAGCTCTTCATTTAATTTACATGTTGTTGTAAATGATGATGGTTCGGCAACACTTCCATTCAGTTTTATTAATGACTTTCCAACAACAGGAACGGCAGAATGTGATTATTCCAATAACGTTTACTATCAACCGATTAGCGTACAGTTTGATACGACCTTTGTAAATTTTACTTCTTGTAATCCTGCGGATACTGGAACAGTCTTAAATACTTTACCAAATGAAAATGGTTGTGACAGTTTAGTTCAAATTACGACTATATTATTACCATCAGATACGACTTATCTTACTAATACCTCTTGTAATTCATCTGATGTAGGGACAAGTACAGTTACACTCACTAGTCAACATGGTTGTGATAGCTTACTCATCACAACAACGACTTACTTATTGTCAAAAAGTACAACCTTAGACGAAACTATCTGCGCATACGAAAATTTCACAGCAGGTGGCGTGACTCACTCAACAGCAGGTACATATAATTATACCTTAGCAACTTACCAAGGTTGTGATTCGACGGTAACGTTGAATTTGATAGTAAATCCAGTTCAATCAACAGTTCTCAATGAAACAATTTGTCAAGGTGAAAACTTTACAGCAGGCGGCATAACTCACTCAACAGCAGGTACATATAATTATACTTTGGCAACTTACGAGGGCTGTGATTCGACGGTAACGTTGAATTTGATAGTAAATCCAACGCAAAACACAGTTCTCAATGAAACAATTTGTCAAGGTGAAAACTTCACAGTAGGTGACGTAACTCACTCAACAGCAGGAAATTTCAATTATACATTGGCAACTTACCAAGGTTGTGATTCGACGGTAACGTTGAATTTAATAGTAAACCCAACGCAAAACACAGTTCTAAAC
>CAZMEH010001046.1:0-3374 GCA_964564885.1 uncultured Saprospiraceae bacterium
TAGCTTCGGCTCGAATGTAGCGTTTTCGTGCCGAAGCTACGCTCCTAAATCTCTATTATTGCTTTTTTTCTACAAACCGTGTCGAAGCTAACGCTCCTTTTAGACTCTGCTTTTGTTGGTGGCTGTTTTATTTTATTTTTTCTTCAACAGAAAATGTATCAGGATAATTGTACTCATAATTTTCAGAAAGGTTCACAAAATTGCTAAAATCAATAAATAATTGACTAATAAATATTAAAACAAAGAGGAGTATAGCATGTTTTATGTATATTTTAAAATTATCATGACTAACTTCAAATGCTTCTAATATCTGAGGTTGGCGTATGTAAAATAATATGATTAAAGAAATCGAAAATAACCAATTATATCCAATATTGATATTAATAACAAACAAACTCAACAAACTTCCATACTTTACAATCCAAGCTAGTCTTTTTGCTTCATTTAGCCAGACCAGGACACAAGTATTTATCAAAAGGTAAAGAATAATAAAGTTCCAACCTGTTTCTTTTTCTGCCCAACCAATTATTCTTAAGCATCCATGATATTTTGGGTGCCAGAAAAGTTCTATTTGTTGTCCAAAAAGATAAAGATAGTAGATTAACTCTATTATAGCCAATTGTTGAATAGAACTAGGAAACCATTGTTTTTTGTTGAATAACATAAATATTTTATCTAAAAATAAATCGAATTATTAAATAGTCCTATAAGATTTTACTTTATATTTTTAGGTCGATTTTAATCCTTTACTTGTTTTACATTTCTATTGGGGAATTGTAAAAAATCTAATCAATTTTGCTTTGGCTGTTACTTACATTTTGATGTTTAGAGCTTAATCCAAGTCCTTCTATTTCATGTTTTAGCAAATCTATATATTAAATTCGATTGCCCATTTTCCTGTTTTGGTTTTACTTTTTCTTATAGCCACCAACGATAGATAAAATACAAGTAGCTTTAAATATTACACTTATTGAAGTTCCTTCTATTCAAACTACAAATATTGTAGATTGCCAAAAAGCATAATATTTTTTCATGAAAAATCACCTATCCATTCTAATTTCTTGTTTAATAAACTCAATGTTTCCTTTCATTTGTTGGAAGAAGTTAGCTCGTAATTCATCATTAGTATTACTAATTTTAATAGAATTTTCCATCAGATTGCGTGTCCAGCGTTCTGTTTGCAGGAAGAACATTTCGTTATCTGTTGTTAAATAGTTCAAGGCATTTTGGCTAACAAAAACCAATTTCCTATTCTTTGTCTCTACTAAAATCGTGTTATTACTCACCGATACATCATTATAATATAGCGTGTAATTTTCCTTTTTCGGTAATTGGTGAAGCGGATGAAACTTCTTTCCGATGCGTGCTTGCATTTCTACATGACTCAACAGTTCAATCACTTTATCACAAATCAAAAGTGCATCACGTTTGGTTTTAAAAATGCGATATTTCCAAAAAAAATAGACTTGTGTGATAATATCATTTACAATATTAGAACTCCAAATCTCGGTAGACGGAAACTTCAAATACTGTTGCCAAGCGTTTCCGCCAATTTCCAATAACCTGTCGCTTAGAAAATTAACATCAAACCTTTTATTTTTAAATGCTGCCAGATTATACACCGTTTTGCCCCAAAAGAAGAGTTTAAAAGCTGCTAATTCTGGGAATTGAAAAATACTAAACAACGGCAATTCACTAGCGACATAAACCATTTTGCGCTCTCCAAATAAATCAACTTTGTTAAATTCGTTAAGAATTGCAACAAAGTATTCTTCTAAATTATTGACATTATAATCAAAACCAATAAAATGAAAAGGCGTTTGAATAGGCGTATCTGCTTGTAAATCATTCAGAGAGATACCGAAATGCTGCGCTAATTGAATTGAAGATTCTAAAGACAACGTTTGTTGATGGCGCACTAAGGCAAAAGCTGACAGGAGGTCAATCTTTAACACTTTTGCCAATTCTTGCTCTAAAACAGCGTGAGTTGGAATTTTCGCCTTAATGAGTTTAAAAAGTTGTTGTTGTCCGTTGTGCATTTGTGTTGATTTCTATTGTAATGAATTTTTTCAGCGCATTAACCTTGTCGACTAATCCCGATAGCCCTGCCTGCTGGTAGGCAGGGCTATCGGGACGATATTCAGACTCTAAAATAAGAAATTGTTAATATTTTCATCTCATGCAATCATTTATCTATCAAAATTGTTATTATTTTGGATTTTAAATCGTCTACATTAGAAAGTAAGAATAGAGAAGAGAGTGCAGAGAACAGGGATTATTAAAATCAGGTTGTATAAAATTTTAATTGTTAGTCTTTATTCATAAACTAAATAATCTCTGCCTGTGGCGAGAACTCGCTGTTCTCTCCTCTCTGCTCTCTATTCTAAAGAAATTTTAAATAAAAATATGAAACAAATATCACTTTTAATCGCCTTTGTTTTTTGCATTCAACCAATTTTTGCACAAACAGCTAATAGCGATACTTTAGAAAACTCGTTGCTTTGGGAAATATCTGGCAATGGATTGGAAACGTCCTCTTATTTATACGGAACTATTCACATTATTCCTCAAAAGGATTTTTTCATGACGGATTCTACCGTTGAGGCTTTTAATAAAAGTAAACAAGTTGCTTTTGAAATTGACTTGGATGAGATGAGTAATCCGTTTAAAATGCTCGGCATGATGGGCGGCATGATGATGAAAAATAGTACAACGCTCAAAGATTTGTTAGAGCCAGAAGATTACAAACGAGTTCACCAGTTTATTTTGGATTCAATGGGAATGCCTTCGTATTTGGCAGGCATGATGGAAAAAGTTAAGCCAATGTTCTTGAGCGAAATGGTTGGAATGGATATGTCTTCGATGGATAAAGGTAGCATGGGCGGCACGGATGAAAATTCTACTTCTTACGAAATGGAGTTCAATGAAATGGCGAAAGAGCGCAAAATGGAAACTAAAGGTTTGGAAACCGTGGCGTATCAATTGAGTATTTTTGATAGTATTCCATACAAGGATCAAGCGTTAATGCTGTTGGATGCGATTGATAATGGCGGTGAAGAAGAAGCCGAAGCGTTGGACGAATTAACTCAAATGTATGTCAATCAAGACATCAATGGTTTGAATAGAATGATAAATGGCGACGGTGATTTGTCCAATTATACGGAAATACTTTTGGTTAATCGCAATAAAAATTGGATTCCAATCATGGGCAAAATGGCGAATAAAAAGACAACTTTTTTTGCTGTCGGTGCTGGGCATTTGCCTGGAAAGGAAGGTGTGATACGTTTGCTTAGAGCAGCAGGTTATACGGTTACAGCAATTAAATAGTTTTTTTTAGAAGAGAGACCGCTTTGCTGAGAGAAGAGAGACCGCTT
>CAZMEH010001047.1:0-1662 GCA_964564885.1 uncultured Saprospiraceae bacterium
ACCATACATCACATAGCCAATCCAAGTTCCTCGAAAATCCCAAAAGTGATTTCCAAACGGTTGCCATTGAGTAATCAAAATAGCCAAAACAAAACTAGTCAGCAAAATATAAGTTATTCGCTCAACGGATTTTGGCAATAAAGCAGTTATCCAATCCTTGAACCAATCCCTTGCCATCACGCTGTGCTGAACGCCAAATAATGTGATTAGACCAATATTCCAAACAACCATTTCCCAATGAAAACTTTCTCCTATTGCCGCACTTGTAGTACTGTATAAATAAATATTTTCAAAGAATAAAACAAAAAACACTAATGCTATTATGGTAACAGCATAAGTAAAAATGGCATAGAATATTTTCAAAAACTTCATAAATTGGTATTAATGATTAAAGTTGTAAAAAATCCATTAATGAAATTTTAAAACACCTTTCTCTAAAATGTAACTTGAAGATAGTGAACTTGTTTAAAAATTTAGCACTACCGTAAAAAATATGAATAATAAGTTGAAGGCTGACTTACGAGTTCTTTTAGCCATAAAAAATAGTAGAGTCATAAATTGTCAATTCTAAACCATTTAAAAACAAAAATGCCTAGATGCAAATAAGCATCTAGGCATTTTTAATATTTCTCAATCAATAAAGTCTTTTCTAAAAACCGACTTCTTATTCATTCAATTCAAATCTGATGTCATGTACACCCATTTGACAAGAAGTACATTCAGTCATTGTTTGTGTGGCAGTAGTGTTTTCTTCTTCTAAACTATAATCCACCATACAACTTTCACCGTACTTTTCTTTGATGTTTAATTTATAAGTTTTTGCATCCATATTTGGTGCTTCAAAAACTAAAGATGTAATAATGTCTTCTGGATTGTCTTCATCTCCAAAATCAATAAAAATAGATTCTTCATTAAAAATAGAGTTGCCCCAATCAGCCGATTCGTAAACAATATAATCATCTCCGTTACTTCTAACAGCCTTAATTGTCATATCGTCTGTATCCAAATCGCCATTTGTCAACATGTTGTTTCCATCTTTGTCTACTGGCTTAAATTCTAAACAGTAAACCAAATGACCGTTATCTTGGCAAAGTTCATCTAGTACTTCCTCTAGGTTACAAGAAACGAAAGCAGTTAGTAAAAGTGTAAATAGTAATAGCTTTTTTGAAAATTTCATTTGTTATAAATTTTGTGTGTTGTAAAATTCTGTGTGTGTGTATTATAAAATATGTCTTTCAGTAGTACAACGATTTAGAATGTCGAAATGTTAACAATCGCACTATTTTTTTATTTTAAGAGACTGTTTTAACAGTTAAAAGTTGCACCATTTTCTAATTCTGACTGAAAATAAAGCGGTTCTTTGAAAATTATTGTGGAAGTTTCAAGAAACGGCAAACGGCAAGACATTTTTATTCGTAATTTTCTAAGAAAATCATTTTTCCACAAAAAAATTCAGAGAACCAATAAAACCTAATATCAAAGGGTTATTTGACAATTACTCCGTCGAGCCTGTCTGTCAAGTTAGCGACAGGCAGGTTTCGTGAGTGTTTTTTTGCAAGAAAATAAATTATCCAATCCAGTAGGTTGTAGCCCACCATTTTCAACAGTTTAAAACAATGGGCTAATCCCGATGGCTGCCTGCCAGCAGGCAGGCCTATTGGG
>CAZMEH010001048.1:0-7276 GCA_964564885.1 uncultured Saprospiraceae bacterium
CACATTCAACCGTACTTTTATACTTTTCCCATGCTTCGTAAGTTGGGCCGTGAACTTGCGGCACACAACGGAAACTGTATCTGTCTTGAACTCTTTCTCGAGATGGTTTATTTCCAAATTCAGCAATTTGCGCATCAATAGAAGTACGCTTAGAACCTTTCAATAAAGCCCTCATCCGTTGTGCAATATAAATTTGCCCATCGTGTCGATGACTATCTTCGTTGATTAACCTGGAGTATGCTTTTTGTTCGCCTCGAATCGCTTCAAGGGACAAAGCTGCTGAAATACAAGTCGTTTCTATCAAACGTTCAATATCTCGAACAGAAAATATTGACCAAGCTGTAATGAAATTTGCACCATTAGACAAGCCCATTGCTTCTTTTGCGCCAAGCACCACAGGCGTAATTCCTGCTTCGGCTAATGCTTCGCTAGAATTATCATACAACTTACCTTTATAATATGCTTTGGCATCTGGCAAACCAATCACAACAGCCGAAAGCATCGACAATGGCACTAGATCGCCACTTGCTCCAACAGTTCCTTCTTCCAAAATCCAAGGCGTTAAGCCTTTATTGAGCATATCAACGATGATTTGGCAAGTATCCCATTTCATTCCTGACATTCCTTTTGCAAAGGAATTCAAGCGGATAACCATGATAGCTCTAATGATGTGTTTCGGTAAAGGCTTGCCCGTTCCGCAGTTGTGAACATTGACGTATTTGATTTGATATTCTGCGATTAAATCTCTTGGAACTTCTTTGTGTTTCAAATCTCCGTGTAGGCGATTTGCACCATAAATGGCTATATCTGGTCTATTTTGAATTTGCTCTTCTAGTATTTTGCGACCAGCAATGATTTGGTCTTTTGATTGCGTTGCAATACTGACCGTATAATTTGATTCGGCTACTTCTATAATTTGCTCAATAGTTAGATTTTTTCCATCTAATATGACGTGATTGGTTGCTTTACTCATTGATTTTATCTTAATAATTAGTTGAAAACGCTCAATTGATATTCTACAAACATAAAGATAAAAAAAAGTAGTTGCTATGATAACTTTATGTAGCATAGACATTCCTGTCTGTGACGCTATGCTTGCGGCTAATGCGCTAATACTAATCGTAAACATTAGCCGCAGGCACTGGCGTCACAGACAGGAATCCCGAGGTTTCGGGACAAGTACCTGCCCTACAGCTACACATAACCCATCAATTTATAAACCGTAAAACCAACCCATTCTTTTATCAAAATGCGCCATGCTTCGAGAACAGTTGTATTGGGAAAGAAATAATAATTCCAAGAGGTAATAATTCTACCTTTAAATGGATCTGTACTGAATGTTTCTATATTCTCAAATCCTGCTTTTTTGAAACAAGCCCTTGAACGGCGCATGTGCCAAGCAGAGGTAATCAGCAGCAAAGAAGCGGCTTTATATTTTTCGTCAATGATTTTTTTTGTAAAAGTAGCATTCTCGTGTGTATTGAGTGAACTTCTTTCTACTATGATACTTGAATCAGGAATGCTGAGTGTTTGCAAAAAATGATATACTTTTTCGGCTTCTGATTGAACGCTATCTTTTAAACTAAATGTACCGCCTGTTAGTAATATTTTCTTGATAATTCCTTTTTTGTATAATTCAACGGTAGTCGTCAATCGAGTGCCAGAAGTATTGAAATGCAATCTGTCATTAGGTCGAATACCATCGTCAGAATAGCCGCCGAGCACAATTCCAATATCATATTGCGTTTCCATTGTACGAATATCAGTCAATGGAACTTCCCACATGCTAGCAAAAATTTGAAAGATTGGCGCAAGCGAAAAGAATAAAAAGGTAAATAACCCTAATCTCAAAAAATTCAAACGCTTGTCTTGACTTTTTGTCAATAATGCCCATGTTAATAAAACGGCAATCCAAGTAATTGGATTAATGAGAAAGTAAATAACCTTGGAAATGATGTACATTAGAATAGTTTTTTAAAATAGCTAAACTTGCAAAGTATTTTACCGATAATTATCGGTATGGTAAGTTTAAATCTACTACAAAATATCCAATTAAATCCTTTTAGACATTGTTTATATCTTCAAAATCCATATTAGTTTTTGAAAGACAAATCCTTTTGAGTATTTTTATCCTTTGGTAATACTCTAAGAAACATCTTTTGATTTAAACAGAAATTAGTTGCTATTTATAGAACATAGAAGACAAGACAGGCATTTGTGTTAATTTTTTCTAAATTTTTTAATGCACCCTTTTTTGCTCCCGACAACTGTACGGGACTTAGTCTGTGTTCTTAATAATTAAACGAAAATTATATCCTTTGAATAATCAAGAAATAGTACATCAACGAATAGAGGAAGCAAAGAAAAAGCAATCGGCTGAATTAGATTTATCTAATTTGGACTTAACCGTATTGCCTGAGGCGTTAGGTCAATTGACGAACTTGAAACGATTAAATCTTTCAAAGAACAATCTTCAAATGCTTTCTGGTGTAATCGGGAAGTTAAAAAAATTGGAATTTCTTAATCTTTGGAGTAATAGCCTAAATAACCTGCCTTCCGAAATAGAGCAGCTAAAGGCATTGAATCAGATTAATTTAGAGGATAACTACTTTGTAGAATTTCCTAAATCCTTGCTCAAATTGCCTAAACTTAGTGTTATAGATTTAGAGCATAATGGTATTTCAAACCTGCCCGATGAGATTAAGGAATTTAAAAGCCTGGTTGATTTAGACCTTTCTCGTAATCGAATCACCGTTATTTCTGATAATATCGGTCAGCTTTCACAATTGAAAGCACTAAATTTGAAAGGTAATTTATTGACAAAATTACCAAATACGATATGCAACTTACCCAATTTGACTTGGCTAAACGTTAGTGGTAATGCTTTGGATAGCGACTTATTAGAAGCTACTCAGCAAGGTCAAAATGCCATTTCAGCATATTTTATACAGCAGATTATACAGAATAAAATATTAACGGCAAAAGCGGCTAACTTAATAAAATTAGATTTATCTAATCATAATATTAATGAGCTGCCAGAAGAAATATATCAACTAGATCAATTAAAAATACTTAGTTTAGAACGCAATAATATTTGGGAAATTCCAAGTAAGATTTTATCTATGAAATCTTTGGAAGTCTTGGATATGTCGCACAATCAGTTGGTTTCTATTCCTAGTTTTGTTAGCAAATTACCTAATCTTAAGGTTTTTGAAACAGACGGTAATCCGCTAAAAGGTTCTGGTATTCTTCCGAAAGTTGAATATCAAGAAAAGGAAATTAAAAAGCGAATTAAACAGGTCAAACAGCAGCACGGTGAAACCCTTGATTTGGCAAACTGTGGATTGACCAGCATTCCAACAGATGTTTTTGAACTGAGCTGGCTCAAAACATTGATTCTGGGTAAGTCTTACCATGACAAAGACGTTATTAAATACCGTAATTATATTGTTGAAATATCACAAGATATTAAGCAATTGAAAAACCTTAGGGTATTAGATTTATCTGGTAATGCTTTGGCTATGTTGCCAATTGAACTGGAAGGACTTAATGCGCTGAATACACTGGTATTACACCAGAATCAGTTTAGAAAAATACCAAGTGTTGTTTATAAATTACGTTTCAATTTAAAGCGTTTAGATTTTTCTAAAAATAAATTGCAATCTGTTCCAAAACAAATGGAACAACTCAAAAACTTAGAACGATTAGATTTAAGTTATAATGATTTGGATGTTATTCCGGACAGTATTACGAAATTGAGCAGTTTGCGTCGTTTTGATTGTTCTAATAATAGAGTCCGAAAATTAACGGAAGGTTTTAATGATTCTATGTTGTTAGAGCATTTCAATGCTTCATATAACGCAATCGAAGTTCTTCCTACGACGATTGGGCAACTTAAAAATATTAAAAATTTAAACCTATCTAATAATAATATTAAAGCGATTCCATCCGAATTATCAGGTTGGCGTTTAGAATTAGTAGATTTAAATTTACAAAATAATCAGTTAGAGGACTTACCAGAAACGTTTAAGGAATTAGCAAAATTACAGCAATTACATTTGGCTAAAAATAGTCTTAAAGCTATTCCAGAAGCCTTGTTGACCTTGCCGAAACTAGAACGATTAAACTTATTCAATAATAAAATCACTGAAATTCCAGAAGGTATCTTGCGCATGAAAAGCCTTGATTATCTGGATATTAAAAATAATTCACTCGACAAATCTTTAGTCAAACCTATTCAAAAGGGTTTAAAAGGTATTCGAGAATGGTTCTTTTACCAACAAGCACTCGCTAAGGTTCAGCAAGTGAAAACAAATAAACAAGCGGTTTTAGATATTTCTAATTTTGGCTTGAAAGCAATCCCTAAGGAAGTGTTTGATTTGGTTGATTTGAAAGTCTTAATCATTGGTCGAGACTATACAGAGGAAGAAGATACTAGTCTTCAAAACAAGATTTTAGATATACCGAAAACGATACTTAAACTAACGAAATTAGAAGAACTGTACGCTACTTCTAATAGTTTGAGTGTACTAATAAAGGAAATTGACCAATTGAAAGCATTGCGTATTTTAGATATTTCTGATAATGGTTTGAAGGATATTCCAACTTCTATCGGAAACCTTGACCAACTAGAATATCTTAATTTAAATTACAATCAATTAAGTGGTTTACCTTTTGAATTGTCTAATATTTCAACACTCAAAGAGGTTCATTGGAACTACAACCCTTTCCAATCGCCATTTAAGGAAGTAACGGAATTAGATGTTCGTTCGATGATGTTTTGGATGGCAAAACAGTTAGTCGAGTCAAAAATCAAAGAAGCAAAAACTAAAAATTATAGCACGTTAGATTTATCAAATGCTTGTTTAAAAGAGTTACCAAAGAGTTTATTTGGTTTAACTAAATTGAAAAAACTTAACTTAACAAACAACTGTTTATACGATTTGCCCGCAGAGATTTCAAATCTAAACAACCTTGAATCGCTTCAATTGAATGACAATCATTTGGAAGAATTACCATTGTCATTGACTGGTATGAAGCGTTTGAAGCAATTGTTTTTGGATAATAATCCATTGTCAAAATTGCCTGTAAATGTTGTCGGACAAGGCTTTTATGGCATTAAGCAATGGATGGTTCAACAAGCATTCAATAAAGAAATTGATGCTATTTTATTGGAAGAAAAGAAAAATGGTCATAATACACCATTGTATAATAAGCACGAAGTAGTTTGTCAAGTTTGTTATAGTTCTAAAAGCTTATCTGGAACAAGTGAATATATTGATGTTCAATTCTATAATCATGTTTGCTATGGCTGCAATGGCGCAGGCGTCATCGGCTATGATGCAGAACGCATTCATGCCATTATACATAAATCGAAGCTCAATTTACAAGACATTAAGAAGCAGTTAGAAAATGCAATTAAGCAGAAAAAATCTTTCGAGCAATCTATTTTGTTTACGCATGCTTCCAATCGTGATGTCGTCAATCATCAAGTTCGCAAAGGCTTTCAAGGCATTTTAGAACGTTACAATAAGCAACTGGAATTAAGCGTCAAGCAATTCCAATTCTATAAAGATGTTCAAAAACGCTTACACGCTTTACTCTACAATCAGTATTTATTGTATTGTACATTAGATGAGTTTCGCAAGCTAGATAGCTTAGACACAGGTTTGAGTTTGAATTATAATGAAAAAGCCAATCTTCAAAAAGAATTGATAGATGAAGTCAATGTTTTGAATGATTTTGTTGCCAATTCTAACGGTTTAGCGATTTCCACTGACTTCATAGAAGATGTTGGAATGCTAGCAGAAAGATATCAAGCAATGCTGTAGCTTAATGTACAATTAAAAAACGTACAATGCCTGTTTTTTTCGCAAAGTGAGCAAGTGACTTTCAGTCATTTGCTCACTAATTATTTCTAATAAAAGGTACGTTGATAAATTCATTGTCAATTGTCCATTATCAATTTTCCATTAAAATGTATCAACTCATTTGTTCTGACATTGACGGAACACTACTCGACAAAGACCGACAACTCGCACAACGCACTATCAAAGCATTAAAAGCGGTCAAAGATGATGTTCAAATCATTTTAGCTTCTTCTCGAATGCCAAAGGCAATGAAGCATTTGCAAGCCGAATTGGATATTTGTCAAAATCCGTTGATTTGCTATAATGGCGCATTGGTTTTGGATTATTCAAATGGTACACCTCAACCGCTTTTGTCTTTAGATATTCCGATGCAAGTACTTGATTTTATCTTAAAAACGGTTCAGCAAACAAATATTCATGTAAGTATTTATCGCAATGATGAATGGTATGTGGAGCAATTAGATTATTGGGCAAACCGAGAAATCAATAATACAAAGGCAACACCAACCGTTACAAATCAGACAGAATTAATTAAAAACTGGACAACTGGCGCACACAAAATCATGTGCATGGGCGCAGCAGAAGAGATTCAAGTCTTGTATAATGCGTTAGGTGCAATCTACGGTGACACGGTTCATACGTATCGTTCAAAAGATACTTATATCGAAATTTCCAATAAATCCATTTCAAAAGCAACTGCATTAGCATTGCTTTTAAAAGAAAAATATGATTTTGGAATGGACAAGGTAATTTCCTTTGGAGACAATTACAATGACATGGATTTGCTAGAAGCATCTGGAATGGGCGTTGCGGTGGCGAATGCAAAAGATGAAGTCAAAGCCGTTGCCAATCGCTTAACCGAAACAAATAAGAATGATGGCGTTGCTATTGTTTTGGAAGATATTTTTGTTTTTTAAATAAGATTTAGGTATCCGATACCTTCAAAGTCTACCGATTACCCATAAGTATAAAAGGAGCGTTAGCTTCGACACGGTTTGTAGAAAAAAGGTTGAAAAATTAACTCTAGGAGCGTAGCTTCGGTGCGAATATAACGTTTTCGTGCCGAAGCTAACGCTCCTTTTCGTTATTCAAACTTTACGAATTAACAGCCGCACGGCGGACTGTTAATTCGTAAAGTTCCTATTGCAACGTATCACAAACCATGCAGCCATTTATCCTAAAATATTGATTGCGCAGTTCATGGTTCTTTCTAATTCTCATTTGATGAAATACTTCATGATAGTGTAAACCAAGTTTGACTTTTATTTTGCTTTGGTTTGTCGTATCAATCACCAAACTTAATGTATCAACATTATCAATAGGTTCATCATGAAGCGTAAAAAAACCTTTACCTCCTCCATGGTAAAAATCAAAGACAACATCTTGTTGAGTAATTTTTAATACCA
>CAZMEH010001049.1:0-3451 GCA_964564885.1 uncultured Saprospiraceae bacterium
AGATACGACGAATGAAAATAAATTAAAGTATTATTCGTGTTTTAATTTATTTTCAATTTAATCTATTGTTGTGTAATGATAAATGTGCTTAAATCAAGTTAGTGTCAGTAAGAAAGGAAAGAACATCTACAAATATAGATTATATTTTTTTATATATGAACAAAAATAGTATTTATTTACAAAAAACTGACAGATATTATATTCTGGTAATATGTTAATGCTTATACTTTATACTTATATGACTATCAGCAATTGTTATATGTAATGTTATTCAATATATGCCTAAAGCTTAACAATATCAATAGTCACAGTAATAAATTTAGCTATTTTGAGAAAAAAGTTTCATATAAAACTGCCTAAGGAAGACAATAACTTTTTTATTGTTATAAACAATCCTTGCATTTTACTATTTTTACAAGTGTACTTAGTGAATAACCTAAATTATTCACTATTAACAATCAAAAAAGTAAATATTAAATATTATGGCATTAGAATTTAAAGATGCAAGTTTCGAGGTGGACGTATTAAAGAGCGACAAATTAGCAGTTGTAGATTTTTGGGCAGCATGGTGTGGCCCTTGTAAAGCAGTTGGTCCTATTATTGAAGGATTAGCAGTTGATTACGCTGATAAGGTAAGTATTGGAAAAATGGATGTAGATACTAATCCAGACACTTCTTTCAAATACAAAGTTCGTAGTATTCCGACTGTTCTGTATATCAAAAATGGTGAAATCGTTGATAAAGTAGTAGGTCTTGCTACACGTAAAGTTTATGAAGATAAAATCAAAGCGCATATGACAATTAGTGCTACTGATAATAATACAGCACAATTATAACAGTTATTACTATACATTAATACTAGGATAAAACATTTAGCATAATTTTTGCTATTTTTATCTAGTAATACTGAAAATCCTCTTGGTTATTTGTAAACTAAGAGGATTTTTATTTTAATGTAAGAGTGCTTAAAGTGTGTCACTGTGAAAATGCTTGTGGCGACCTGTCCCGATCTCTCGGTGATAACTCGCTATGAAATTCGTAAAGTAAATTTAATAGTTACATATCCTTTAGCACTTAAGTAGTTTTATTTAATACGACAATAGATTTTCATAATAATTAGATATACAAAATATTTGTAACCTGCTTGCAGCAGGCAAGTCTACAATCGTAAATCTAGAATCGTAAATGTATCTACACAATCGTCGTTAATGAGTTTATTAAATGATTATGACGTTCGGAATATAGGCAACTTAGAGCTTTTTGCTCGTCAAGTCGTCGAAGGTTTTATTATTGGTCTACATAAAAGTCCATTCCATGGTTTTTCTGTAGAATTTGCGGAGCATCGCTTGTACAATCCAGGAGAATCTACCAAGAATATTGACTGGAAAGTTTTTGCTCGTACCGATAAGATGTTTACCAAACAATACGAAGAAGAAACAAATTTGCGTTGTCAAATTGTCATCGACACTTCCTCCTCGATGTTCTTTCCTGAAGCCAAAAAACATTCTGAAACGCATATGAATAAGTTGCGTTTTAGTGCCTTAGCAGGAGCAGCTTTGATGAATTTACTCAAGAAACAGCGTGATGCGTTTGGTTTGTCCACTTTTGATGATAAAATCGGTCATCACACTCGTTGCAAGTCAAGTACTTCACATTACCGTTTGTTACTTTCTCAGATTGACCAAATCTTGGCAACACCACATCGTAACAAAACAACAGACGCTACAGAAGCTTTACACCAAATCGCAGAAAGCATTCACCGACGTTCACTTGTTGTGATTTTTAGTGATATGTTAGATGATAGGGCAGGATCAGATAAACTTTTTGAAGCGTTACAGCACTTAAAATATAACAAACACGAAGTTATCTTATTTCATGTAGTAGATAAAGAAAAGGAAATTGATTTTAATTTTGAAAATCGTCCTTATGTTTTTATTGATATGGAATCTGGTGAAAAAGTTCGTTTACAATCGAACCAAGTTAAAGAACATTACGTTAAGCAAATGATTGAATTCAAAAATGAACTCAAAATGAAATGCTTACAATATAAGATTGATTTTGTTGAAGCTGATATTAATAAAGGTTTCAAACAAGTCCTTTTACCATATTTGGTAAAACGAAGAAAAATGCAATAACACATTTATGTTAAAGAAAGTAAGAGTAGATAAATGGCTGTGGAGTATTCGGATTTTTAAATCACGAACAATGTCTTCAGATGCTTGCAAAAGTGGTAAGGTCAAAATTGATGGCAATAACCTCAAGCCTTCTTACTTGGTACAAGTCGGTGATACGGTTCAAGTGAAGAAAGAAGGTTTCAATATGATTTTCAAGGTGGTTGAGCTGATTGAAAAGCGAGTAGGCGCACCGATTGCACAAAAGTGTTACGAAAACCTAACACCCGAAGACGAACTTAATAAGTTTAAGGACTGGTATGTCAGTAACAAACCGACAGGACTTAGAGAAAAAGGTACAGGTCGACCAACGAAACGAGAACGTCGTGCAATTGATGACTTTAAGCAAAAATAAAATTAATAATTTTCAAGCATCGGATGTCTTCAAGGCATCCGATGCTTCGTTTTATATTAGAACTTGTTTCGGCAATGAGTTCTTAATCATTCGTAATTTTCAATTAAAAAAATGGCTTATAAATATTTTAAGCATCCCAATCGTCTAGCTGCCTTTCATGACGAAGCAATAGGTTGTCAAGTTTGTAAAGAAGAAAAAATCTGTTTGGATGCTTCCTCATTTTATGGAGAAGACGAACTAGAAGCTATTTGCGAAGATTGTATCAAAGCAGGTCGCTTGAAAGAAGTTGGAGCTTGCACAAACGATGCAGATGCAGAAATGCTAGTGCAGCAATTAGAAGAACTACATCCTGATTGGACAAAAAAGGAACTGTTTGAAGATGCGAAAGCCAAAACAGAGGAATTAGAACTTTGTACACCGCCAGTTTTATCGTGGCAAGAATGGAAATATCCAGCTATGGATGGAGATTATTGCCAATTTATCGGTTTTGCTTCTAAGCACGATTACGAAAGATTAGCATTGATAGGTGATGGTGAGGAAGATGGAAAAGCATTCTTTGCGAGTACGCTTTATGATACTTTTGCAGAAGATACAAATGTCGATGGCGTTTGGAAATCAATGGCAGATCGTAGAATAAAAAACGTTGCTCAAAGTAATGATTACTTTCTGTTGGTTTATTTATTCAAGAGTTTACATTCTGAAACTTATGTTTCGCTTTGGGATCTTTGTTGATTTTGTTCTATTAAAAAATAGAAAAAGATTCCTTGGAAGTTGTTTGCAATTGAGATGGGAAGTACTTCAAAAGTGCTTCCCATTTATTTTTTTCAAAAAAATATGATTAATATATCCTATAATAATCTTTGGGAAACCGAAAAAAATCGCTTTTGTATTCATTCCACATTAAAAACTACCTGACTTCTTCCAA
>CAZMEH010001050.1:0-4756 GCA_964564885.1 uncultured Saprospiraceae bacterium
CATTGCCGGGAGACAATTACATGTACCAAATGGATGACAATCAAGGAAAAGACTATGTTTGCGTGCTTTATTCAAAGCGTCCATTGAAGATTAATGAGGTCATGAAAAACATTCGCCGCTCCTCAGGAACGTTCATCCAAAAGGTTTATAAATCTTTAGATGATGCGATTGTTCCACAAAGCGACATTAAATATAAACAAGGTGCATTTTTGGAATTTACAGCAAATGCTAATGAGCAATACATCGTGCCTATAATAGTTGAAGTGAACCACCTTTAATTTAATGTACAATCCCGAGGTTTTGGGACAGGTTATTCAACTGAATATCAATTGTTAAAATGGTTATTACTACTTTAAATAAGTTAGGCAGGAACCAACTATATCAGGAGTCGCCACTAACGATAAGCAGAATTAAGGAAATATTTTGATGATAGTTTTAATAATAGCTATCAAATTGTTAATCTACAATCACCAATGATTTACCTTTATTAAATCGAAAACCATGAGAAAAAATCAGCTAAAAAAACAAAAAATATTAATAACACTTATTTTAATACTAACATTAGCTTTCAATGTAGTTGCACAAGATGGTCTTTGCTTCAAAGGTGACTGTAAGAACGGGTACGGTATTATGGTTTGGGATAGCGGTCAGCGTTATGAAGGTAATTTTAAAAATAGTCAACGTCATGGCTACGGTTACATGCGTTATTCTACAGGTAAAAACTACACGGGAGAATGGGAAGAAAATACCCAGCATGGACACGGAATGCTTTCTTTTAGTGAAGAACACCCAACTCAAAAGAAATTTGTTGGAGAATGGAAACGCAATGTTAGAGAAGGTTACGGAACGCTTCATCAAAAAGACGGTACTTATAAAGCAGGTTTTTGGAGGAAAAACCAATTTATTGCAGAAACTGAAAAAGGACAATGCTTAGAGGGCAATTGCGAAACTGGCTGGGGCACTTATGCTTACAATGATTATAGCTTGTATATAGGAGAATTTAAAGAAAAAAAACGCCATGGAGAAGGAACATTAATCTATGCGTTAGGAACAAAGTATAAAGGCTCGCACCTTAATGACAAGCGAGAAGGATTTGGTACTTACTATTATGCTGGTGGTAATAAATATGTTGGAGATTGGAAAGGAAATAAGAAGACAGGTGTAGGGAAAATGTACGCTAAGGGTAGATTGTTGTATACTGCAAGTTGGGAAAATAATGTTCCTTTAGACAAAACTTATCCAGACGACTTGCCTGAAAACTCAAAAAGAATCGTTCAAAGTACAGAACGAGACAAAGATGGACCAATTATCCAAATCTTATCTCCTAGAGTAAAACGAGGACCAATTGTAGTGGCTAAAAAGAAAAAAATTAGGGTTCACGGTGTGGCTAAAGATAAAAGTGAAATTATCCGTGTTCGAGTGAATGGTGTCAATGCAGCTTTAAATGAAACGGTATCTAACACAAGAGATTTTGAAGCAGTGATTGATTTAGCTCAAGGTCAAAATGATTTCTGGGTAGAAGCCAAAGATATTCACGGAAATACAACAAAGATTGATTTTACCGTTGTTTTTGATGGTAAAGAAGAAGAAATCGCAGCAAAAGATTATTCTGGTGCAGAATCAAATAAGGATGCTCCGAGAATGGCTTTGATTATTGGAAACGGAAACTATGATGAAGTTCCGCTTCGCAATCCCGTCAATGATGCGACTGCTATCGCAACACGTTTGCAAGATTATAATTTTGATGTAACACTTCGGTTGAATATCAACCATGATGATTTAGTGACGGTTATCAAGAATTTTGGGCAAAGACTGAAAGAAACTGGCGGCATAGGTTTATTCTATTATGCAGGTCATGGACTTCAAATTAAGGGTGAAAATTACTTAGTTCCAGTTGACGCTAATATTGAAAAAGAACTCGATGTAGAACTGGAAGGAGTGAAGCTTCAACGGGTGTTGAATGAGTTTGACTATGCAGAAAATCAAATGAATATCGTCATTTTGGATGCTTGCCGTGATAATCCATATTCTAATTTACGTTCGCTAGGAAGCGGTTTAGCACCTGTTTATCGTGCGCCATTAGGTACTTTTATTGCTTATGCTACGTCGCCAGGTCAATCAGCTTCTGATGGTGAAAATAATCATGGCTTGTACACGCAAGAGTTGCTAAATGCATTGAAAGGTGCAGAAAACAAGCAGTTGGAAGATGTATTCAAAGAGGTGAGAACTAATGTTAGAAAGAAATCAGATGGTGATCAGATTCCTTGGGAAAATTCTTCACTAGAAGGTGCATTTTATTTTAAAAAGTAGTAGATATTTTATTGTTTTATTGCTTCATTATTTTATTGCTAAAAAGCGTTGTTCAAATTATTGAGCAACGCTTTTTGGATTTCTAGGATGAACAAATGATGTTTTTTATAGTTTTGAATAATAGTAGAAAAGTAAATGCATCTCATAGGCATTTAAACAATGAAACCGTAAAATACTGAAACAGTAAAACCAATGCTAAAAATCGCTTTTGCTAAAAATTATGCGCACTCTCTTCCTGCTAAACATCGCTTTCCGATGCTTAAATATGAACTCATGCCAGAGCAATTGATATATGAAGGAACAGTAACAGAAGATAGTTTTTTTGCGCCGGCACAACTAGATGAACCAACTATTCTTAGAACCCATGATTTAGAATATTGGGAAAAACTCAAAAACTTAGCACTTACTCGAAAAGAAGAACGAGCAACAGGTTTTCCATTGTCCAAAGAATTAGTTGAGCGAGAAATTACGATTGCACAAGGTACAATTGATTGTGCAAAATATGCATTAGAATATGGCGTGTCTATGAATATCGCTGGCGGAACGCATCATGCTTTTACAAATCGAGGAGAAGGTTTTTGTTTGTTGAATGATATTGGAATTGCTTCTAATTACTTGTTGGATAATGGTTTGGTTAACAAAATATTAGTAGTAGATTTGGATGTGCATCAAGGTAACGGGACCGCAGAGGTTTTTAGAAACGAAGATCGAGTGTTCACTTTTAGTATGCATGGCGAAAAGAATTATCCGTTGCGAAAAGAACAATCTGATTTAGATATTGGATTGCCAGATGGCGCAGATGATGATTTATACCTCAGTCATTTGTCGAATACTTTACCAATGCTAATTGATATGGTAGAGCCTGAATTTATATTTTTTCAATCAGGTGTCGATGTTTTGGCTACCGATAAGTTAGGTCGCTTAGGTTTGACTATTCAAGGCTGCAAGCAACGAGATAAAATTGTTTTTGAGCATTGCAAAAATAATAATATTCCAGTAGGAGTAAGTATGGGCGGAGGCTATTCAGAAAGTATTGCGGTTATCATTGAAGCTCATGCAAATACATATAGATTAGCGCAAGATTTATTTTTTTAGTATTTTAGTGCTTTCTAAAATAGGAGATGAGAACTAAAAGATTGAGCTAGTGCCTTAATCCACAAATAACTGACAACGATATTTTCAATTAAACAGTTGAAAATTAATAATTTCTGTTTACGGCTAACTGTCAACTGTTTACTGCCTACTGCACTAGGTATCGGATAACACAAATTTATCTGATAACTAAAGTCTTGTCCTTTCCAACACTCGAATAAAGTTATGGAATTCATAGACCAAATTGATTTACATTTTTCGGAAATGAGCTTAGATATAATGAACCTTACGCTTGCCTTCATTATGTTTGGCGTAGCACTAGATTTACGATTAGAAGATTTTAAGCGATTGTTAAAAATGCCCAAATTCATTCTTGTAGGTCTGACGAGTCAGCTTATTATATTGCCACTTTTTACCGTTTTATTGGTCAATATTATACAACCTCATCCAAGTATTGCCTTAGGAATGTTTATGATTGCAGTCTGTCCAGGTGGTAACGTCTCCAATTTCATGAGCTCTTTGGCTGGTGGAAACGTGGCTTTGTCGGTTAGTATGACTGCAGTAGTGACGGTTTCTTCTATTATATTAACGCCACTCAATTTTACGCTTTGGGCTGGAACTTACGCACCTGCGGCTGAAATTCTCGAAACGATTGAACTTGATTTTTGGAGCATGGCACAAACTGTTTTGCTGATTTTAGGCGTTCCAACTATTTTGGGAATGTTATTCGCAGAGCGTTATCCAGAAATAACTGAAAAAATAAAAAATCCACTCAAAAAATTATCTATTGTTATTTTTGGCGCATATGTCGCTATGGCATTTGCTAGTAATTTTGATAATTTCTTAAAATTCGTCAAATACGTCATCGTTCCTGTTGGCATACACAATATCTCTGCATTGATTTTGGGATTTTACTTTGCAAAATTAATGGGCTTGAAAACGAAAGAACGTCGTACCGTTTCGATAGAAACAGGAATCCAAAACTCAGGATTGGCTTTAATTCTAATTTTTAACTTCTTCGATGGCTTAGGAGGAATGGCGTTAGTTGCAGGCTGGTGGAGCATTCAGCATTTAACTTCTGGTACATTATTAGCTTTGTTTTGGTCAAAACGTCCAGTTCCTTCATCAGAATAGGCATAATTTTGCGCTAAGTAGTCGGACATATTTAAACATCCAATGGGTTGAAGCTCATTGGATGCATATTTATTTTTCACTTAAATTTCATCCAATGGGTCATGACTTATTGGAGGATTAAATAAGTCCAGATGCGCTACGTCAAATTATGAAACGCCAATTTAAATCGGTAAACCATCGCCATAAAAGCCAAAATACTAAATAAAATCCAAGCGGATGG
>CAZMEH010001051.1:0-4254 GCA_964564885.1 uncultured Saprospiraceae bacterium
TTGCTGTTTTTCGGTCTTACCGAAAATCGCCTTACTGCGCTTCGCAGTTCAGCGAATAGCAAAAAACAATGAGAGAAGGCGGAATTTGACGGCTTTTTGTTTCTTTTTAGCTGGAAAAAGAAAACGCTAGCTCTTCGTAACATCAGTTCTTAATACTGAAGTTAACTATTATATTTTCTATTCGTTTATTAATTATTTCTTGCGTAACATCAGA
Source organism: uncultured Saprospiraceae bacterium (assembly GCA_964564885.1). Taxonomy (GTDB): domain Bacteria; phylum Bacteroidota; class Bacteroidia; order Chitinophagales; family Saprospiraceae; genus CAKZLL01. Next base: position 215 of record CAZMEH010001051.1, read on the forward strand.
TGATAATTCCTTTTGTCTTTCTCTTACTTGAATAGAGACGCCATTATTGATTTTATCCATCAATGTAGACTCCTTTTTTGAAAGGGAAACAGATTTTCTGCGAGGAAGTATTAGACTAACTTCATCTAAGAAAGACTCTAAAACGGGTGTTTCTAGTCTTTTTATAGTTTCTAATATTTTAAAGTTCCTGTTGGTAAACTTGCCATTACTTGAAATTCTATGAAGTAAATTATAATATTTGCTCAACAAAGATGGGTGTTTCTTGGTTTCATTTCAAGTAAATTAAATATTAGGTAATAAGAACTTGATACTTACATCGGTGAATAAATCTAATTTTATCCAAATAAATACACATTTTATCGTTTTTTCCTATGAAACATATATGAAAACGATTATATTTAAATTCGAAACTTACCAGTATTCAAAATGGTAAATTTCCATTTTCGACAATTATTATAAATTAAAAATACTTATGGGCTTATTTGACTTTATTAGAGGTGAATTTGTTGAGGTAATTGATTGGGTTGAACAGAGTAAAGACATCGTGCTTCACAAGTTCCCTGATAAAGATGCCAATATTAAATATGGCGCTCAATTAACAGTAAGAGAATCTCAAACGGCGATTTTATTGGATGAAGGTCGATTTGCAGATGTTTATGAGCCAGGAAGACATAAGTTGATTACGGATAACATGCCGTTGATGACTACGCTTCGTTCTTGGAAGCACGGTTTTGACTCTCCGTTTAAGGCTGATGTTTATTTTGTAAGTACTCGTACTTTCACTGGTTTGAAATGGGGCACGCCAAATCCAATTATTTTACGTGATCCGCAATTCAAGCAGGTTCGTGTAAAAGCATTTGGTACGTATTTCATCAAAATCAAAGATGTTAAAAAATTCTTCACAGAATTTGCTGGAACATCGGGTTCACTTCGGGTTAACGAAATTGAAGAAAGATTACGTGATATCGTTTCTCCAAGATTTGCAGAATCTTTAGCAGAATCTGGTGCTTCTGTGTTGGATATGGTATCGAATTATACAGAATTGGGCGACAAGATTGGTCCAATGATTCAGGTTGATTTAGACCCATTTGGTATTGAATTAGTGAAGTTCCAAATCACTAGTACTTCATTGCCGAAGCAAGTGGAAGAGTTCTATGATAAAATGACCAACATGCATATGGTCGATGATATGAACAAATTTCAACAGTTTCAGCAAGCAGATGCTATTGTTAAAGCAGCTGAAAATACAAGCGGTGGAGCAAGCGAAGGTATTGGTTTAGGAATCGGAATGTCACTTGCGAACCAAATGACTCAGCAAAATCAACAGCAGCAACAACCGAACGCTCAAGCTCGTGGTGTTGAGCCGGTAAAGCAAGAAAGTCGTGCGGATATTATCTCTGCTTTGAAAGAGTTAGGAAGCCTTAAAGAAATGGGCATTCTAACACAAGAAGAGTTTGACGGTAAGAAAAAAGAATTACTCGCTAGATTGTAAGAATTGGAACCTGCCTGTCGTGCCTTTGGCAGGCAGGTACTAGAAAGGTGGAATATTGGAGTAATGGATTAAACTGTTATTCTAGTGTTCCACCTTTTTTATTTCATTTTTAGAGTGAACATAAGCGTTTCGTATATTAAAATAGTGCTTGATACAAACCTAAGACGTTTTGAAAACTGACGGTATGAATACAAATACTTTTTTAAGCTTAGGTTTACGTTTACTAAACTTTTAAAGTTTAGTAAACGTGGGTTTTATAAAAGACTGACTTACATTCACTTTGCTTCATTATTCCATTTTTCTAACTTTCCAACTTGTCCCGATAGCTCGGGATCACTCCACTTTATTTATGGAAGAACAACATATCGAAACAGGAAATATCTTACAAGTGCCTTGCCCATCTTGTGGCGGAAAGCTTGAATATTCAGCAGAAAAACAAAAAGTAGCTTGTCGATATTGCGGCTATGCCGAAGATGTTGATACGGCAAATGATTTGATTATCGAACAGCCTTTGTTTGATAAACTACGTACGGCTGCGACTTTAGAGCCAGAAAAACAAGGTAAACGAGTTTTTGATTGCGATAGTTGCGGTTCTAAATTTATGATAGAAACCTCTGATGTAGCGATTAATTGTACGTTTTGCGGTTCTAAGAATGTGAACGTGGAAGCATTTGACCATAAATATATTCAGCCATCGGGTATTCTTCCTTTTAAGGTTTCTAAGAAACAAGGGTTTGAGTTATTTTCTAAATGGATAAAGCAAGGCATTTTTCATCCAAATAAGCTTAAAAAGATGGCAAGGGTGGAATCTTTGCATGGTATTTATTTGCCGTTTTGGACTTATGATGCGAATACGATTGCAAATTGGAGCGGTGAAGCTGGTTATCATTATCAAACTACGAAACAGGTTTATGTGAATGGTGAATACCAAACGCAAACGGTTACTAAAATCCGTTGGAAACCTCGTAGCGGAACATTGCGTCATTTCTTTGATGATGTTTTGGTGGTTGCTTCTAATGGTTTATCTCAAGATGAGATTCAAGATGTTTATCCATTTTTATTAAAAGATGCGGTGAATTATGACCCGAAACTTCTCTTAGGTTGGGAAGCGGAAGTGTACAGCAAAACACTGGAAGAAGGTTATAAGGATGCGGAAGGAATCATGGAAACGCAATTGCGTCAACTTTCTTCGCATGAATTAGGCGGCGATACGCAACGTCGATTGAGAGTGGTTTCCAAGAAATTTGACCAGACTTACAAGCACCTTATCTTACCGATTTGGTTAGCGACTTATACTTATAAAGATAAGGTTTATCACTTTGTGGTGAATGGTCAAACGGGCAAAGTTTCTGGTAAAAAGCCGTTGTCTTGGATTAAGATTGGTTTGGCTATTTTCTTGTTTGTTGCTTTCTTGGCTACGCTTTGGTTTGTGAAGGAAGGACAGAATATGGGCATGTGATATTGTGAAAATGTGTCAATGTTGGTAGCGATATATAAAATAGAGGTCACGACATACCCAAATAGAGGTCAAATAGTGTCCAAGATGGTTGATAATTGAACTACATTTGACCCTTAAATGATTAATATGGATTTACAAATGCAAATTTTAACAATATTATCAAGTAATAGACAACTCTCTTCTGGGCAAATACAAGAACAGTTGACAACTGAAAGTAGCTATTCCACAGTCAAAAGAATATTAAGAAAATTAGTTGATAAAAAGTTAATTGATAAGATAGGTAAGGGTAGAGGTACGAAATATAAACTTGGGAAATCATATGATATATTACACTCAGTGAATATTGAGGAATATTTCATAAAAGATATTGATGACCGTGAAATCAATCCAACATTCAATTTCAAGTTAATTACAAACGACTTGTATGATGTCGATATCTTTACAGATGTAGAGCTAGAAAAGCTGAACAACCTCCAAGCTATTTATACTGAAAATATTACTCAGTTATCAGAAACGGAATACAGTAAAGAGATAGAAAGATTAGCCATTGATTTAAGTTGGAAATCTTCGCAAATTGAAGGAAATACTTATACATTATTAGAAACAGAAAGGCTATTAAAAGAAAGCAAGACGGCTTCAGGGAAACTTAAAAATGAAGCAGTAATGCTTTTAAATCATAAAGAAGCCATTGATTTTATTGTTGAAAATCCTGATTACTTAACTAGATTATCAGTAATGGCAGTAGAAGATATACATAGTTTACTCACCAAAGAATTAGGCATCAATAGAAATTTAAGAAAAAGAAGAGTAGGTATTACAGGAACAAATTATAAACCTTTAGATAATGAATTTCAAATAAAGGAAGCATTCAGAGAAATGTGTAAACTGATAAATGCTAAATCAAATGTATTTGAAAAATCATTATTAGCATTGGTTTTAATATCATACATACAGGGTTTCATGGATGGAAATAAAAGGACTGCGAGAATAGTGAGTAATTCAATTTTGATAGCGAATGATTATTGTCCAATTTCATTTAGAACAGTAGACTCTATTGATTACAAAAAAGCGATGTTGATATTTTATGAA
>CAZMEH010001052.1:0-8059 GCA_964564885.1 uncultured Saprospiraceae bacterium
TAGAGCATTGATAGGAAAATTATTCGGAAAACGTAAAATGTTGTTAAAAAAATCATGGTTATTTAGCCAGGAGCACTAAGGTTTTTATTAGTCGGTAAGAGAAGTTTTAAATGACTTCACAGAAAAAATTACAATTTGTTAATTGAATAGTCAGTCCTTTAAGAGAGTTGGACTAAGAAGCTGAATTATATCATTTTTGGTATAATGTTTACCATATGTGTTATTACCTCCCAATTTAATGAGAAACCTAATATAGAATTGATTGTTTCAAACCCATTAATAAGTTTAAAAATTACTCTATTGAATAGTTAGAGTCAACGACTAATTAGATAAGGAATGATTAAAATAATCATTTCAAAGGCACAAACAATTAAACAGTTTAGCACAACAATACTAACTAACGACACTAATACTAACACAGTAATGAGATTACTATTAACAATTTTTTTAAGCACAATACTCTTATCCAGTAATGCTCAAAATTATGAGCCATTGCAATGTCGTGGACGGCTTCCTCTTGATTTTACATTATCTCCAATCAATAAATATGAACGGCTTTCTCGTGATATTTCGAACCGAGCTCGTAAAAGTGGGCGAGAAACAGAAGAGCAATTCTATTTAGAAAGTAGTTTCATTATTGATGATTTATTAAAAAGTGGCAAAGTACTTTTTAATGATCCGGTGACGAATTACATCAATCAAGTTGCCGACTCTTTATTGACAAACGAACCTAAGTTGCGTAAAAAATTGCGTTTTTATGCCGTACGTTCTACTGCAATTAATGCGTTTGCAACACATGAAGGTATTATTTTTATCAATCTTGGATTGTTGGCTAGATTAGAAGATGAAGCGCAATTAGCTTTTATTTTAGCGCACGAGATTGTTCATTACAAAGAAAAACACGCACTCAATATTTTTGCAAATGAAATTCGTAAGACGAACTCTAAAGCATTAGGTTTTTCAAGTAACACAGGACAAGGAACAGGTCTTTTTTCAAAGCAAAAATTTTCAAAAGAACTAGAAATACAAGCAGACGAAAAAGGTTTTTTACTATTCAAAAACTCTAATTATTCTCTAGAAACCATTAGCGGATTGTTTGATGTTTTGTCTTATTCGCATATGCCGTTCGGTAATGCTGCTTTTGATCGCCATTTCTTTGAAACAGATTACCTCAAGTTTCCAGATCACCTATTTTTAGATGAAGTAAAGGAAACTATTGCAACAGGTCATGAAGATCATCATAGTACGCATCCAGGATTAAATAAACGTAAAAGCCTCATTGATGGGCAGGTTGAAACAGTAGAGAAGAATGATGATAGAGAAATATCTTTGGTTTCAGGCAGATTGTTTACTCAATTACAGAAGAAAACTCGATATGATTTACCTTATTTGTATTTGAATGAAAATAAGTTCTATGATGCCATTTATAGTGCATATTTGCTATTAGAGAACGGAGAAAAAAGTATTTTTCTTGAAAAATGCATACTCAAAGGATTACAAAGTTTTACTTATTATAGAAACGCTAAACAGAGCGATAAAGTCGAAAGAAATCACGATTACGTACAAGGCGAAATTCAACAATTATATTACTTTATCAATTCTTTGAAAAACGATGAACTCAGTATTTTGTCATTAGAATACGCTTGGCAATTGCATAGAAAACATCCAAATGATGAAGAATTGAAATCTATTGTTGATGGGTTGTGTCAAGAAATGGTTGATTTTCATTATGATAAATTAGATTATTTCTATCAACAGCCGCCAAAATTTAGTTCAAGAATATCTACGAATCAGGCTTCCAATAATGAACATCCGACTTGGAAGAATGACTTTGCTAAATATGCTTTTGTGAAATATTTGCAAGAACCAGCCTTTATTTCATTATTCCAAGAATGCAAGAAAAACAAACATTTTGCGATTCAAAAAAATAATGACCAAGAGCAAAATGCTGCTCGTAAAAAGCATAAAAGTCGAATAGAATTAGAGGAAGGAAAAGCTTTAGGTATAGGTAAAGTCATGATTATCAATCCTCATTATGTTAAATATGATACTAGAAAACCGGATAGTAATCAGAAACTTTATGTAGAATCAGAGGATGCTAGAAAGGACTTTAGGAAAAAAATCTGGAAAAATGCGGGCTTAGTTGATTTGCGAGCTGAAATTTTGGATATGAAAAACCTAAATGTTGTTGATGCTAAAAAATACAATGACATCACGGTCATGAACGAATGGTTTAATCAACAAATGGATTTTGAGTATTTTGATATGCCGAGTTTCAATCAAGAACGTGCAAATGCCATCGCAGAACGTTATAATACAGATTATTTCGTTTGGATGGGCGTGATTGACAAAAGAGAGAAAAAGGATTTTATCTCAACGCTTTCTGATTTTCTCAATCCATATAATGGTATTTATAGTTTAGTTACACCAAAGTATGAGTCGTTGTTTTTTGCCGTAGTTTATGATGTCAAAAATTATGAATTGCGAATGGTGAAAATGGATTTAATCCAAAAAGGCAACCAAAGTATCATCAATGCGCACTTGTATGATACTTTTTTACAAATAAAGAAACAGTAACGAATAATTGAACAGCCGAGCAATCGAACAATTGAATGAAGAAGTAAGACAATGCGGTGACTCTAATGCCATGACACGCAAATTTTAGATTTCTTATTTCTTCATTCAATTGTTCGGCTGTTCAATTATTCAATTGTTTTTTACTACCTCTGCTGCAAAGCAAACAACGCAAACGAAGCCAGCCAATGTTCACCAGCGTAATCACCATCCACGATATTTGCTAATGAAAAAGCTAAATGATTATCTGCCATTGTTTTCAAATGCGCATACTCAGGATATTCATTTGCAATACCATAAAAGACCCACGCTCTACTAAAGTTCAAACCATCTAAGTGTACCATTTTACCATCTGAACGGTCAGAAACAGTCGCAGGTTCAAGCACCGCCGTACCATTTGCAAACTTCGGCAAAAACGTTTCAAACCATTCTTTGAAATCTTCTTTACTCAACGTTCGACGCATAATGTCCGCTTCTTCCAAACAAGGCGACAAAAAGTCATAACCACTAGGTTCCCAAGTTATCGGACAACCTTCATCATTTTTATAAAAATCCAACGCCCGTTTTTCAATCAATTGACTAATCCTTTTCTCATCAATTGCTTTCAAATAATCATAAGCGAACGTTAATCCGAAAGCGGTATTACTATGTTCTCCAACTCGAATTGGATAATTTAATTTTGGCAAATAAACCTCATAAGAAGCTAAAATATAATTTGTCAAAGGTTGTAAATTTTTAGACCATTCTTGCGCTTGCGCATCGTCCCAAGTGTGCAGTTCTTCCGCTAACTTAAGCAGCCAAGCCCAGCCATAGGTACGCTCAAAATTGGTTGAATATTTATTCATATGAAAATAATTAACCTCTCCTTTGATATTTTCTACTGTTAAACTTTGCGTCAATGCTTCACGAATAGCGTCTTTCTCCTTTAAGTTTGGAAACTGCTTGAGCAAATTCACCAAAACCCAATGACCATGAACCGAAGAATGCCAGTCAAAACAACCATAAAAAGCAGGATGATAAGCCTTTGGAGATTTTATATCTTCATCTCCGCTGACCACAGCATTTGTTTTATTTGGATATTCAGTATTCATACATTTCAAAGGCAAAGCAGCCAAACGGTTTGCTTGTTCCAAATTTAAATCCAAATTCACTTCAATAGATTTTGCAGTAGAAATAGGTTGTTCTGTCGCATCCTCCTCAGGCGAGTTGCAACTAAACAGGGCAAAAAAGGCAATACAAAAGAATATTTTAATTTTCATTAGTTAAATTTTTAAAATGCAACATAGGTAACTTGTCCCGAAACCTTAGGATTCCTGCTTGTGACGCTATGATTGCGATTAATGTTTGAAATCAGAAGATAAATAAAATTGATTACCTCTAAAAAAAGAACACACCAATATTACTTAATATTACATCATTAATATATGATGTTAACACTTTATTAACTAAAATCCATACCATGAAACAACTTCCTTTCAATTCTTTAATTTTTATCATTTTAACACAAGAGAATATTTTGATGGAAAAGCAATTATTGAAGAATTTAAACTGAAATCAACAACAAAAGAGAATGTGAGTGCTACAATTAGTAAATATGAAACGGCAGGCATAGAAAATTCAGTTGAAGAAGATTTGAAGTATATGAAAGCGTTAGCAAAGGAAAAGGAAAGACAAAATGTAATAAAAGGAGAAGCCAACTTTATAGGAGTGCTAAAAGGTATTATTTATTTGTGTTGCCCAGCAGAAGAGTTTTAAAAGGTAGAGCAAGCACTAAGATGCTCACTTTACTTTTTTTATTTTCAAAAAATGTCCTTCGCTAACTGTCAAAATTGTATTTTCGCATGTCATTTAACGGCAATTGCTGACAGATTGACTTATAGTTAAGTTATGGCAGAAAAATTGAATAAAAATATTTGGAGTTTGTTTCAAAAAAATAAACGAAAAATGAATAACGAAAATATAGTGAATAACGACATTGAAACACCAGAAGTTGAAATTGGTGTAGAAGAGCAAGTAGTTGAGGAATCAACAATAGAAGAAAATAAAGCAACCGGAGAAGTCGCTGAAGAAGAAGCTGAAGACAAATCGAAAAAGAAAAAACGAGGAAGTAGAGGCGGTTCTGGCGCAAAAAAAGCGAAGCAACTAGAAGAGGATGTAGAAGCTCTAGAGAAAGAAGTGGTTGGAATTGAAAGAGAACGTGATGAGATTAAGGATAAGTACTTACGTCTTTTCGCAGAATTTGACAATTATAAAAGACGTTCTTCTCGGGAACGCTTAGATACTTTAAAAACGGCTAGTTCGGATATTATTCGCGAATTATTGCCTGTTTTAGATGATTTTGATAGAGCAAAAAATTTGACAGAAGAAGGTTTACCAGAAGGTATTCAATTGATTTATGACAAATTGTTCTCTAATCTTAGCAAAAAAGGACTGAATGCTGTCGATAGTACAGGCGAAGCTTTTGATGCAGAAGTTCATGAAGCAATTGTTCAAATTCCTGCTCCAACGGAAGAAATGAAAGGAAAAGTCATTGACACGGTGGAAAAAGGATATGCTTTGAATGACAAAATCATCCGCTACGCTAAAGTAGTTGTTGGTAAATAAAAAGATAGTTATTGGTGATTGGTGAATAGTGATCGGTTTGCTCTAATGCAATTATACTAAGAGTTTAACACTTACTGAATTTTTCCAAAACCATAAAAGATAGACATTTACGATTTTAGATCTATTAATTATGGATCTAAAGTCGTAAATCGTAAATCGTAAATTAGAAAATGGCAAAGAAGGATTTTTACGAAATATTAGGCGTACCAAAGGATGCAGACGAAGCAGTCATTAAAAAGGCTTATCGAAAGACAGCGATGAAGTTTCATCCCGATCGTAATCCTGGTGATTCAGCGGCAGAAGAGAAGTTCAAAGAGGCAGCAGAGGCTTACGAGATGCTTAGTGATCCACAAAAACGTGCTAGATATGATCGTTTCGGTCATGCTGGTGTCAGTAATGGCGGCGGTGGCGGCGGTGGTTTCCGTGGCGGTGGTCAAGGTGGTATGACAATGGATGATATTTTCTCTCAGTTTGGAGATATTTTTGGAAATCAAGGAAGTCCGTTTGGAGATATTTTCGGAAATGCTGGCGGTGGCGGCGGTGGTCGTAGAAGACCGACTGGCGAACGTGGCTCTAATCTTCGTATCAAAGTCAAACTTACTGTTGAAGAAATCGCAAATGGCGTTACTAAAAAGATAAAAGTTAAAAAACAGGTTGGTTGTAAAACTTGTAACGGTTCTGGTGCAAAAAGTGCAAGTGGCGTATCTACTTGTGGTACTTGTAACGGGCAAGGTGTGGTGAGAAGAGTATCAAATACTTTCCTTGGACAAATGCAAACGACGGTAAATTGTCCAACTTGTAGTGGATCGGGTCAAGTTGTCAAAGATAAATGTGGTACTTGTCAAGGTCAAGGACGTGAATATGGTCAAGAAACTATTTCTATCGAAATTCCTGCTGGCGTTACTGATGGCATGCAATTGTCAATGCGAGGAAAAGGAAATACCGGTAAAAATGGTGGACCAAGTGGTGATTTACTAATCAACATTGAAGAAGTTCAACACGAACACCTTCAACGTGATGGTAGCAATCTGATTTACGAATTGTACATCAATTTTTCTGATGCATCTCTCGGAACTTCTGTTGAAGTACCAACCATCGAAAATAAAGTACGTATTAAGGTACCGCCAGGCACGCAAGCAGGCAAGGTTTTCCGTTTGAAAGGAAAAGGTTTACCTTCTGTACAAGCTTACGGAACAGGTGATCAGTTGATACATGTTAATATTTGGACACCGAAAAAATTGAGTAGCGAGGGAAGAAAAATCTTGGAAAGAATGAAAGAACTTCCAGAATTTGACCCAAACCCTGCAAAAGGTGAAGAAGGTTGGTTTAAGAAAATGAGAGATTATTTTAATTAAAGATATGAGAAGTCAGAAGAGAGACCGCTTTGCTGTCAGGTCGTCCCGAGCACTCACCGAGAAATCCACCGAGATTTCGGGGCAGGTCGGGACTGTCAGAAAGTAAGTAGTTAAAAACAATTGAAAGTTAAATTGTTTAGTATTCTGATAATCAAGAACTAAGAATAATCGTATCTTTGCACAAATTTTTAGAAAAAAATACTAGAAAGTCTGACTTCTGACAATGAGCGAAGCGAATGATCTGACGGCTGACTTCTAGAAAAAATAATAAACAATGGCTTTGAAATGTGGTATTGTTGGCTTACCGAATGTTGGAAAATCAACGTTATTTAACGCTTTATCATCAGCAAAAGCACAGTCTGCAAATTATCCTTTCTGTACAATTGAACCAAATATTGGTGTCATTACAGTTCCTGATACTCGTATCAACAAATTGGTTGAACTCGTTGTGCCGCAAAGGACTGTTCCGACGACAATTGAGATTGTTGATATTGCAGGTTTGGTGAAAGGAGCAAGCAAAGGTGAAGGTTTAGGTAATCAGTTTTTAGGTAACATTCGTGAAGTTGATGCAATTGTTCACGTTGTTCGTTGTTTTGATGATGGTAATATTATTCATGTTGAAGGTAATGTAGATCCTGTTCGTGATAGAGAAGTTATCGAAACGGAACTGTTACTTAAGGATTTAGACCAGATTGAAAAGAGAGTTGACAAACTAAAAAAACAATCAAAATCAAACGATAAAGAACTTGTGGGTCAGTGGGAATTGGCTAAACGCTTGTTAACTCATATCGAAAGTGGTACTTCAGTTAGAGCATTTGAATGCGAGGAAGAAGAGTGGAAAGATATTGAAGAATTATATCTATTGACCGCAAAGCCAATCCTTTACGTTTGTAACGTAGATGAAGACTCGGTTGTTGATGGAAATGAATATACCAAACTATTCAAAGAATCTGTAGCGCATGAAAATGCGGAAGTTATCTTGGTTTCGGCACAGATTGAAGCAGATATTTCTATCTTAGAAAGCTACGAAGATCGAGTAGAGTTTTTGGAAGATATGGGTTTATCTGAACCAGGAGTCAACCGATTAATCCGTTCTTGTTATACGCTATTGAACCTAATTACGTATTTCACAGCAGGAGTGAAAGAAGTACGTGCTTGGACGATCAAGAAAGGTACAAAAGCACCAGGCGCAGCAGGTGTTATTCATACTGATTTTGAAAAAGGCTTTATTCGTGCGGAAGTTATTAAGTTTAATGACTTTGTAGAATATGGTTCTGAAAGTTCTGTACGAGAGGTAGGGAAACTAGGAATTGAAGGGAAAGAATATGTCGTTGATGACGGTGATGTAATGCATTTCAGATTTAATGTTTAATATGTTTTCTTAATTGTCTGGGTACTTAAATACAAAATAGCTGAATGTAATCTTACATTCGGCTATTTTTGTTTTTAATTGTATTTTTAAATAACTTCACATACTACGATACATTTTAGAGGAGAGAAGATGGAAGATGGAAGAGAGATAATAG
>CAZMEH010001053.1:0-2414 GCA_964564885.1 uncultured Saprospiraceae bacterium
CGTCAGAAAGGTTATTTTGCAGATTTGGATGTGATGCCACATTGTCAAAAAGTGATGCTTGAATTACACGAAAAGTATGAATTATTTATCGCAACGGCTGCCACTCAATTTCCTACTTCATATGTAGATAAGCAAAATTGGTTAGCTAAATATTTTCCGTTTATTGATTGGAAACACATTGTATTTTGTGGAAAGAAGAGCATTATTCATGCAGATTACATGATTGATGATTATGCTTATAATCTCGATGATTTCGCTGGTGAAGGTCTTTTATTTACGGCTTATCATAATGCAAATAGTGAAAGTCCGTATCATCGTGTTGATAGTTGGTTAGATGTTCGGGAATATTTTTCTAAGATAGAATAATTGAGCAGTGAGTTCTCACCGAAATTTCTGGACAGGTCGGTGAGAACTCGCTATTCAATTATTCCATTCTTCCTTCTTCAATGACTTCCCAAGTGTGGTCTGCCAATAATTTAACCGTTGCAATGAACTTCTCATAAGGTACTCCTCGCTTGCCCCATTCTTTTGGGCCAACCATGGCAAGTAACATTTTTTCAGAACTTCTTTGGTACAAATGATAGAAATGTCCAATCAATGGGACAAAAGTCATGTCCGCTTTGTAGATTTGTTGAGACACTTCCATGCGTTGCTTAATCTTTTCAGCTTGTGAAGCGAGTAACTCCATTTGCTTATAAAGTTGCCCCATTTGCATGTTAGTTTGCTCTTCCATAGAACGAATCGCTCTACCTTTTTCACGTCCTTCGTCGATTGGCTTTATTACAAAACCGCCAACGGTGTGCGCATATGGTAACAAACCTGGGTTTTCAGCAACATTATCTTTGTCTATTGGATTCTTTTCCATTTAATTTTTCTTGTTTATATAAGTTGACACAAAATCTACTAACTTAATGTTTTTAGCCTAAAAAAGTTTAGCATTCACGAATTATCAGCCGCAGGACGGACTGATAATCCTTATATTTCTTTTTGGTCTTCGAAAATTGGAATGAGCAAGGTGTATTCATCGTTTTCGTAAATGACGCTCGAACTTGGGTATTTATCTCGGTTTTCTGTTCTACAAAAAATAATATTTCGGTCCGTTTCTCCGCCATTTATAATCTTTAAATGTGGTTGAAAAAATCGCAAATACAACATAATATCTTGTCTGGGCAAATCAGAATCTACGGCTAAGGTTTGGTTTCCTTTTAAGAGTTCTTCGTTAGCGACAACGACGTCTGGTTTTGAACGTGATTTTGAATAATAATCTAATTGTGCCCAAAAGGTAAAGACTATTAATCCGATAAAAATTACTCGAAACCATTCTAATCTATTATTTAAATAGAAAATACAAGAAGCAGTTGTGATTGCTATAAATGGTAATGCAAAAACTAAATATTGTTCGTTTTGACTAATGGTACAAACAATCGCTAAGATTATCCAAATGCAAATGGAAAATAGTAATAATTGGATATTAGGTTTTAAATCGTCTCGAGCGAGTAAGTCGCTAATGGTAAATTCTCTTTTTTTGGGTGCTTGAAAGTTTGGTTCGTATTCTATTACGGAAGTGGTGAAATTGGAAGATAAATCTGTTCTGAATTTATAAATTAACTGCAAACCTACTGGAATCGATAATAAAAATAGCCAGTGCCACCATTCAAATTGAACGGCTAGGAAATCATAGAACAACATGAAATTCCTTTCTCCGTATTGTGTCGTGAAGTTTAAGAACTCTTGTTGAATATTGGGATAAAAAGACATTTCTAATTGTCCGTTGCTCAAGAATAGCCAAAATATAGGAAATGCTAAAAAGATAAATAAGGCAATTGCAAAAGTAGGTTGAAAGACTTTTTTAACGAACTGACGGCGAATGAGCATATATATTATAATACCCAACAAGAAAACAAACACGCCAAATCCTTTGCTAAAAAAACTTAAACCAAAACAAAACGCTGACCAATGCAATGCTTTTTGGTTATTAAAATCATGGAATTTTAGAAAATAATACGTTCCTGCCATCGCTAAACAAGTAAAAATAGCATCATATTCTCCCAAATCAGTAACGTGTCGTCCGACTAATCCCTTTGCGGCAAGCAACAACAGACAAGAATAAAACGCAAAATCAGCTTGTTGATATAAACGAATGATTCGATATAAAAATACAAATAGAAAAATGGTCGCTATCGCCATTGGCAAACGCAATCCAAATTCATTCAAGCCAAAAATTTGCAATGAAAGACCTGTTATCCAAATGGATAAAGGCGGTTTTGCATTCCAAACATCGATTTGATTTCCATAAGTAACGGTTGAAAAATCGTGAGAAGTCCACATTTCAACAGCGTTAATGCCATTTCGAGATTCGACTGCATCCAATAAGGGCAATTCTGCCGATTTGAAAAATGCAAAAAACATAACTA
>CAZMEH010001054.1:0-3898 GCA_964564885.1 uncultured Saprospiraceae bacterium
AGTTTTCTTGAAACTCAAACCAATCTATTCGATTAATTTTTGCTTCACTAAGAACGGCATTACGAAGAATTGTATTACAAAAAACGGTATTACGAAGGTCGGCACTACGAAGAACGGCATGATGAAGGTCAGCTTCACGGAGGACTGCATTCCGAAGATCAGCATTCCGAAGATCGGCGTTACGGAGGACTGTATTAGGAAGAACGGTATTACGAAGGTCAGCATAACTAAGATCCGCATATCGAAGATCGGATTCATTAAGGTTTGCTTCCCGAAGATCCGCATATCGGAGATCGGCATAGCTAAGGTCTGTTTCACTAAGAACCGCTTCGCTAAGGTCGGCATAACGAAGATCGGATTCGCTGAGGTCGGCATTACGAAGATCAGATTCACTAAAATCGGCATTACGAAGGTCAACATTACGAAGATCGGTATAACTGAGATCGGATTCGCTAAAATCGGCATCACGAAGATCTGCGTTACGAAGATCGGCTTCACTAAGATCCGCTTTATTGAGAATTGCATGACGAAGATCTACATGACTGAAATCTATGTTACTAAGGTATGCATGACTAAGATCGGCATATCGAAGGTTTGTATTACGAAGATCGGCATGTCGAAGGTCAGCATAACTAAGGTTTGAACCTTCTATATTACTATTCGGACTATGTAAACCGTAAAGTACCGCTTTCTCTAAATTCTGACTAATAATAGGTAATGATTGATAATAATTAGTCACTATTATTTTAATATTTTGAGTAAATAATAATCGGTTTTCATCTGTAATGTAATTTCGATTAATCGGTCTATTATCTATCGTTTGGTATTCTAAATTTGATAAAATTATCCAATAAACATAGAAACAAGTCATTCCTTTTTCGATAGGCGAATGCTGATGATCACTTGCTTTATATTCCCAAATAAATTGCTGTCGAAGCAATTCTGTGAAAAATAAATCCATTCTATCAGCGAGTTGTTTTTTATCTGTTGTTTTATCGTTTTGAATAATTTCTACTAAATAATCCTTGACTTCATCAGCTATTTTTTTGCAAGAACATAAGTTCCAAATCAATTCTAATCCCTTCTGCCAAGAGTCAATCAAATATTTATTTCGTCTATTTTTATCTAAAAATTCTACTTTAACCTGCGTCCAAATATATTCTGCCACCAAGTATTCTTGCAATGATTGATGCATAAATTCAATGGCATAATTATCCTCTTTCTCTTTTTTACGATTTTGAAAATAGAAACTCACTAATACTTCTTTTAAGACTTGACTTGCCTCAATACCTGTTTCTAAACAGTCTTCAACAAATTCTTTAGTTTCTCCTAACTGTTCTAATTCATCCTTTTTGATGTATTCAAAATCAGAAATATAGATTTTATAGGCAATCAAACTAATATATGTGCTCAACTTTTCAGAAGTGAAAGCGTCAGTATATCGACTTTTTTCATCTTTGTTCCAGGAGTGAGCAGATAAACGATCCAGGAGTTTATTATAAATAGCTGCTCGATTATCAGAAATGCCAATTTCAACATTGAATTTTGCAATCAGATCTAAAAGAATAGGTTCATGAATCAATTCTTTTAGTTTATAGTTCTTCTGTTCCGCAGAAGCAACTTCATCAAGTTTCTCATAAATAAGGATAGCATCTGAGCCAATCTTTTTATAAATCTTCATTTGCTTAGAAGGTGATTTAATGCGCCAATCTTCCGCATCTTTCGCTTGATAAAGTTTCCAAGGAAAGCCAATAGCTTCCTTTGTTTTGCGTAATTTTAAGCCACGTTCCGTATTTTTAAATATTTCTTGTTTATAAATTTTATCTGTATTGTCATAAGCACCTTCAACGATAGATTTTGCGCTATTAAAAGACTCTTGAATAGAATTGTTTTGGGCAAACTCTTTATAAAATTCAATGGCTAATCCAACAGCGACCGTATCCTTTACCGCAATAGAAGTAGCAATTACATTCAATTCACTATTTTTTTCAATTAAATCTTCTGCAAGTTCTTTTGTATTACAACCATTCAAAAAGACCAATTGTAAATGCTCCAAATTAGACAAATAATCAGTCAAACCATCTTTAAAAAATGGTTCTATACTACCAAATTGTTCTAATTTCATCTGATTACCCGCAGCATGACCACTAAAATGAAAAACCGAAATATCATCATTATCACGAATAACATTTATAATACCTTCCTTATTAGCTTGATTAGTCGGAGTTATTATATTCGCATTTTGATAAAGTTGATTGATTTGAGATATGTGTTTTGACTCTATCGAAACAGCAAGATTTTTTTCAACATTAGCAAAAGCAAGTAAAATTTTATTCATTATGTCTAATTCTGTGTAACATATGTGATTAAATCCAAAGATAAAAGAGGATATTAGCGTCAACTAATATCCTCTTCTAGGAATAATTTATAAAGTCAAACCATCAATATTACTTAGCAAAAGCGTAGTAATATTCGCCAGGGTAATCTTCATAAACACCTTCGAGCATTACTTTTGCACCAGATTTTTCAATCGCTGCGGTCAATCCTTCAATTGACGTAATCTTCGTATCATTCACTTTCGTGATAACAAAACCAGGATCCATATTGGTACGATCAATCTTACTTCCTTTTCTAATACTTAAAACTTTTACACCTTTTACTTTTAATTCCGTTGCTTCCTCTACGTTGATTTCACGAATTTCAAGACCTAATGTATTCAATAATTTTACATCAACGGCTTTCGCCAAGTTCGTGCTATTACTTCTATTTTTTAAAGTTAATTTGACTGATTTTTTATCATTATTACGTAAAAAACCAATATCAATTTTATCGCCAGGACGGTAACTCGCCACTTGTTCTTGAAGTGAAGGCATCGTTTTGACATTGATATTATTGATATGCGTAATGACATCGCCCGATTTCAAACCTGCATCAGAAGCCGCACTTCCTTCATTGATTTCAACAATATGAATACCTTCTAATGTTGGCAAACTTAATCTATCTGCAATATCTTGATCGACATCCTCGATGACTACACCTAAAAAGCCACGTTGAACAACTCCGAAGTCTTTAATGTCTGCAATAACTTTGCGCACTAAATTGGCAGGAATTGCAAAAGAATAACCTTCATAGTGACCTGTTTGCGTAATGATTGCCGTATTAATACCAACTAATTGACCATTCGTATTCACTAACGCACCACCGCTATTCCCAGGATTAACTGCTGCATCGGTTTGTATAAATGATTCGATTTTGTACGCTCCTTCTAAGATATTTATATTTCTACCTTTCGCACTTACAATACCTGCGGTGACTGTTGAAGTCAAATTAAAGGGATTACCAACAGCTAAAACCCATTCGCCCACTCTAACAGAATCAGAGTTTGCTAATGGTAAAAATGAAATATTATCTAAGTCGATTTTCAATAAAGCTAAATCCGTTGAAGGATCAGAACCAATCAGTTCTGCTTCAAAAGACCTTTTGTCATCGAGTGTTACTTCTATTTCTGAACTACCGTCAATGACGTGATGATTCGTTACAATATAACCATCAGGAGAGATAATTACACCAGAACCTGTAGCGACGCCGCCTTGTCCCATTTTCCAAAAATCATCTAACGAGCCACCTTTTTTGACCAATGATTTGATATAAACAACCGTCGGAGTGACTGTAGCTGCCGCTTCTACAAAGTCTGTTGGAGCTGCGGAATAATACAATTCTTTCGGCATCTGAGATGGCGGAAGGAAATTTGCATATTGCGCTGGATTATTTTCTCTAATGATAACTTGCTGAGGTTCTTTAACAAAGTGATTATAGACCAAAACAGTAGAAACTGAACTGACTATAGACACGAGTACTACTATTATTGTTTTTTTCATATTACCAGTCATATTTACTT
>CAZMEH010001055.1:0-2345 GCA_964564885.1 uncultured Saprospiraceae bacterium
TACTGTACTTGAACTCATTCGACGAAAAGTGTTTAATAGATATAGGCGAAAAATCCTGCAAGCAGAAAAACAATTAATTTAATAATCCTTTATTAATAAAAATGGAAAGCTGTTTACCAAAATAATAATAACCCTTTTACCCAAAATACGTTCAAGTACAGTAACATTAAGTTAATTAAATACCGCCAATCACTTATATGATGAATCCGATCGAGGAGTTAGAAGAACTCAAAAAATTATTGCAGTTAGAAAAAGAAGAAGATTTTGAGCAATTCAGAACTTTAGTCAAAAGTTTGTCATTGAAAGAACGACGTGACAAAGGCTTGTCTTGGCATCCTGTGGAAATACTCAAAACGGGTTATAGTGTTGGCGATAGAGCGTATGTCACCGTAAGGCGAACGACTCGATTGAACGAACCGCACCGATTTCGTTCGGGCGGAATGGTGAGTTTATTTACAGAATCACCAAAAGCACACCAGCCAGAACGTTCGGGCGTTATCAACTTTATTGATAGAAAAAAGATGAAAATCATCTTGAATTCCAAGGATTTACCCGACTGGATTAATAACGGTAGTGTTGGCGTCGATATGGTTTTTGATGAAACGACTTATATCGAAATGGGCAAAGCGGTTGATAAAGTCATGAAAGCGAGAGGCGACAGATTGGCGGAATTGAGAGATGTTTTGCTCGGAAAATACAAACCTGGTTTTCATCCAATTAATGCGCCTTTAAATCATCCAACATTAAACGCTTCTCAAAATGCGGCTATCGACCATGTGCTAGCAGCGCAACAAGTTGCTATAGTTCATGGTCCTCCAGGAACGGGAAAAACAACGACTTTAGTCAAAGCATTAAAGTCAATTTGCGAACGAGAAGGAACGGTTTTGGTGTGTGCGCCAAGTAACGCTGCGGTCGATTTATTGACCGAACGGATTGCTGATGCAGGTATTTCTGTGGCTAGGGTGGGTAATATTTCAAGAGTAAACGAAAAGCTGATTAATCATACTTTGGATGGGCAATTATCGCTTCACCCAGAGATGAAGAATATTAAAAAAATCCGAAAAGAAGCAGCCGAAGCACGCCGAAAAGCAAAACGCTTTAAAAAGAAATTTGGTTATCAAGAAAGATTAGAACGTAAAGAATTATATACCGAAGCAAAGGAATTAGGCGATTGGGCAAACCAAATGGAAAATCGATTGATTGACCAAATATTGAGTTCTGCGGAAGTGATTACGGCTACTTTGGTCGGAACTGCTGGCAGGTATTTAGCCAATTTAAAATTCAAAACACTCATCATTGACGAAGCAGCGCAAGCACTCGAACCTGCTGCGTGGATTCCAATTTCTAAGGCAAGTCGAGTTATTTTCTTTGGTGATCCGTTGCAATTGCCGCCAACTGTCAAATCGAATAATGCCAGAAAAGGCGGTTTCCATATTACTTTAATGGAAAAAGGTTTGGAACGTTTGCCTAAAAACATGTTACTCAATACGCAGTATCGCATGCATTCGGACATTATGAACTTTTCAAACGAACAGTTCTATAAAAATGAATTGATTGCGCATGAATCGGTAGAAGAGAGAACGCTTGAAATCGCTGAAGAACTCAATTCGCCTGTTACTTTTATTGATACGGCAGGTTGTGGTTTTGAAGAAAAAATAAATCCTGAATATAAAAGTCGTTACAATCCAGAGGAGTTTTTGATACTTCGAGAACATTTATATCAATTGGTCAAGTGTTACGAATTTCCAGAAGATTTGCCTTCGATTGGGATTATTTCGCCCTATCGAGAACAAACGGTTCATATGAAGGAAATGATTGCAGAAGATGAAGAATTGTCTATTTTACCACTTGATATTAATACGATAGATGCGTTTCAAGGTCAAGAACGTGATGTGATTTATATTTCGTTGGTGCGTAGTAATACTAAAAGTGAGATTGGTTTTTTGAAAGATTATCGGAGAATGAACGTCGCAATGACCCGAGCAAAGAAAAAACTAATCATCGTTGGAGATAGCGCAACGCTTGGAAATGATAAATTTTACGGAGATTTCTTGACTTATTGTGAGGGTTTAGATGCTTATAAAACAGCTTGGGAATATATGTCGTAAAGTAGAAATTATTAATAAGGTGTTAAAGTTTTGGATTAATTGATTGACCAGCAAGCAAATAGAAACTGAAATTCGTTTAACATTTATAGAAACTGAACTTGTTTAAGAACTCATGCTAAAACTATTGATAAACGCTTGATTTTCAAGACGAAGCTCATTTTTCTTTTGGTAGCCAAAGCTACCAAAAGAAAAATAGCTGAAGTATTGTAATATCAATGGTTTGTCAAGAGATTAGCA
>CAZMEH010001056.1:0-3555 GCA_964564885.1 uncultured Saprospiraceae bacterium
AAGTTTCAGAAATCGGCAGACGGCGAACGGTTGACGGCAGACGGCAAGGCGTTTTTTTCTACGAAAAATATTTTATCACGGGATTTTTCAAAGAACCAAACATTTATACCATAAAAAACAGATTTTTACTGCTCATATTAAGTCATCTTTTCCAAATCACATACAACCAGCAGGCAAAATAGCTTGCTCACCATCACTTTCAATATCCGTATAAATAATTTTCCAATCCAAATAATTACTCACTTTCCCTTTCACACAAGCAATATCAGCTACGTAAGGCAAAAGCTGTTGATTAATCATCTCACCATCTTTACCCAAAACAATATAATAATCCGTAGAACCATCATCCATTTTTGTCCACAAGACAGGCGGAATTCCACCAGAAATACATCGAATAGCGCAAGACATATGCGGTTTTCCATAGCCAGGGTTCATGACACCAAAATAGCATTTCGCATCTATGATTTCACCCGTAACGGTGATTTCCTCTTTCATTAATTCATCCACAAAAACAGGTGTTTGTCCTTCTGCTAATGGTTCTACTTTCACAAAAGAAGCTTCCTCTTCGGTCAATTCCAAAATCGTTTTACCATCGCTATAAATTAACGTTCCTTTAATCGTAATTAATGATTGCTCCAAAGGTTGCTCCGTTTTTGATTGAAAATGTTTGACTATTTTGCTCGCACCAAACTTACCGAATCCAACTAATAATACCGATTGATATAACTTCTTTCCTGTAATATCTGTTCCAACATGCAGGACAAGATTAGGAACAGGTTTTTCATACAAAACGCCGGTGAGTTCCGTTATTTCACCAAATTCAAAAGCATTAGATTGAACTTTCTCTTGACCATTACCGACAACAAAAGCTAAAATACTTATCAAAATGCCAATGGCAACCACAGCAAAAACAACCATTTGACCAATGGATTTTGGAGCTTTGGGCATATAACCGATATAGAATTCGTCTTTCATGTTTTTATTTTTAGAAGAGAGCTGAGAGCTGGGAGAGCAGAGAAAAGAGGATGAATAATCTATAATTTGCAACCTTTCTCTGTTCTCTCGTCTCTGCTCTCTATTCTTAAAATGTATAATAACGTTCAAAATGCTAAAATAAGAAAAGCAAAATGGCTTTAGAATTTAATTATTGTCAGTTAGATGCAAACTACAAAGTTTGAAATAAACTATTTTTGAGAAATATACGGTCAGTTTTAGCTGCCGTAGCCACAAAATGACCGCTCAAGCAGTCGATATAAATTATATTTAAATGAAAAATATTATTACACAATTGATGATTATTGGCCTGTTATTACCAATAATTGGACAAAGTCAAAATCTTAATAGAACCTCTATTCCGTTTGAGCAAAACGATGCTTACATGCTCAACCCTCAAACAGGCGGAATCAATTCGCCGCAGTTTTTTGGGATTGACTTGAACAACGACAATCAAGAAGATATGGTTGTTTTTGATAGAAAAGGAGATGTGCTATTGCCATTTATTTATAATGGCGCAGATTATATTTATTCGCCAGAATACGTGGAGCGATTTCCAGCGTTGAATCATTTCATATTGACTTATGATTACAATTGCGATGGAATAAAGGATTTGTTTGGCTACCCGACGGCTTTTCCCGTGGATGGACTTGCAGCTTATACTGCGTCTTATGATGCCAATAACAAAATTGTATTTACACAGAAAGTATTTTGGGGCTGGTATTGTTTCCCAGGCATTTTATGTAATGTGTTAAATTATCCAGGCTTCAATAATATTCCTATTAATATTCAAACCATTAAACCAGATATGCCTGCGCTTGATGATATTGATGGAGATGGCGATATGGATGTTTTAACCTTTGATGCTGGTGGTTCTTGGGTAGAATACTATGAAAATCAATCGGTAGAACTAGGTTATGGTTGTGACTCGCTTATTTTTGAAAAAAAGTCAGACTGTTGGGGCAGATTCTATGAAACGGGTATTCAACCAGATATCCTGCTAAGTCCTAGTAAAGATAGTTGTGTGAATAGGAATTTCTTTAATCCAGGTGGTCGAAATACTCGACACGCAGGCGGCACAATGACAACTATTGACATGGATAATGATGGAGATAAAGAAATTATACTCGGTGGTTTAAATTATTCTGTTCTTAACTTATTGACGAATGGCGGTAATCCAGATACTTCTTGGATGAATGCTCAAGATATAAGTTTCCCATCTAACTCGCTTGGTGTCGATCTTTATGATTTCGTGGCAGCCTATTTATATGATGTTGACAAAGATGGTGACAGAGATTTAATTGCTGCTCGTAACGAGGATTCTGACGCTTCTGAAAATTACAATGTAGCTTGGTATTATGAAAACATAGGTTCTGAAACTGCACCTGTTTTTGATTATGTTCAAAATGACTTTTTTGTTAATGAAATGATAGACAATGGTACTTATTCATCGCCAGCGTTTTTTGATTACAATGCAGATGGTTTGTTGGATATTGTCGTTGGAAATCTAGGATTATTCCAAATTGGCGGTATCGCTACGGGTAATTTGATGTTGTATGAAAACGTAGGCGATGCTACTGGGCCAGTGTATAGATTGGTAAATAGCGATTATTTGAGTGTGACCAGTTTGAGTATTCGCCGTATTGCGCCAGCTTTCGGTGATGTTGATGGCGATGGCGACGAAGATTTAATGCTTGGTGAAGAATTTGGCGGATTGTATTATTTTGAAAATACCGCTGGAATGGGAAATCCTTCTGTTTTCAGTAGTCCAACTCCAAATTATCAAAGCATTGATGTAACACAATCTGCGACACCACAAATCATTGATGTTGACCGAGACGGATTGATGGATATGATCATTGGAAACAATACAGGTTTCGTTTATTTCTTTAAAAATACAGGAACAGCAGCGAATCCAATATTCACCATACAGCCTGCGCAAAACAACACCGTAAACGCATGGGGCAACGTAGATGCTCGCCCTGCTGGCTACACACAAGGTTATTCTTCACCCAAATTAGTTGACGTTAATGGCGAATATGAGTTATTTGTTGGAAATGTCGATGGTGTCATTCAACATTATACGGATATTGAAACGAATACTACGGGAAATTTCACCTTTGCTGCGGATAGTTTTGGAAATGCATTTGTTGGTCAAATGTCTCAATTGGATATTGCTGATATAAATGGTGATGGACAGTTGGATTTTGCTATGGGAACAGGTCGTGGCGGATTAGTTATTTTTTCCGAAGGCAATATTAATGTTCCTGTTAACACGAGCCGACAATTGGTAAAAGAAAACTTAGTCCATGTTTTTCCAAATCCAGCGACTAAGCAATTTACCGTTTCGATTGAAAATCCTAATGACGCATTCAATATTTCTGTTTATAATGTTTTAGGTCAGAATGTCTTTATCCAAAATCAGATTCACAGTAAACAACAGGTCATTTCTACCAAGAATTGGTCAAAAGGCGTTTATTACGTTCAAGTTGTCCAAAATGGGAAAGTCGATGTCAAAAGCATTGTAATACAATAAAATGTAGCATAGGCATTCCTGCCTGT
>CAZMEH010001057.1:0-3031 GCA_964564885.1 uncultured Saprospiraceae bacterium
CTTCTTCTATTTTCCCATCTCTTAATGCTATATTTCCTAAATCAATATAGTCAAATGGTACACTATCTACTTCGATAAATTTTTCAAAATAATAATTTGCCTTCACAAAATCCCTATAAACAAACAATTTTAAAGCAGCTTCTTTACCGTCAGGATGATTATTCAAATCATCACATTGAGCAGAAATACAGAACGGAAGGAATAAGATAAACGAAAGAATGAGTGAATTTTTCATGATGCTGTTACTTTTGGTTTTATATGATTGATGCGATTAAGAGTTATTTTGGTGTATTCATTCAACCGCACACCTGATTCACAATAAAAAAAGCCGTCATTCACTCGATGGAGCAAATGACGACTTTTGTATACTCTAGCTATGATTTATAACAAATCATAATTCTTACTTTGATTGAACGGTAGTAGACACGCCTAGTACACAACCTACTGTTTTTCTAGAACCAACTGCTATTCCTCTTTGGAATAAAACCTCTTTCGTTGGTAAATAAGCACTGTATGTAGAAATTTTATCTGATGCATCACTAGCTGAGTCAGAAAAACCTTTCGCTTTACGGAAATGATCCAAAGCAGCACCTGCAATTAACTGACGATCAAATCCGCTACAACCTCTATTCGCTGATAAATACAACATACCAATTGAGATATAAGGTGCGCCAGAATTTGGATTTAATGAAGCTGCTTTTTTATATGCATCCATTGCAGAAGACCATTCTTTATCTTGCTGGTGTAACTTACCTAAACGAGTTGCACCTTTAAAACGTTTTTCTGATGAGATTGAAGCATCTTCGATACCTCTTGCAAATAAAGCCTTAGCTTCTGTCTCTTTATTATCTCTTAAAGCGATATTACCTTCATCAATAAAGTCTCTCTCAGTATCAATAATACTATCTTTCAAAAACTTGTAACGATCCATTGCTTTTACTAATAATGGCTCATTTTCTTCACACCTTCTTCTTTTCAAAGTTTTGATAACATCCTCTAAAAGGAAGTCTACGTCATTATAATGTGAATAGAAAACAGGTCTCACTTCCTTCACAAAGTATGCACAGTCAAATATATAACGGTCAATTTTAGCAAATTCGTCCGCTACTGATACTTGCGTCTCTTCGTAATCCGCTAAATTACTATCCATCAACTTCATTAATTTGTCATGAACAGCACGAGCCGTTGCTGCCTCAATTTCTTCTGATCTGAACTGCTTTACAGTAATGTAAGCGTAGTAAGTTAGTAGGTTTTTTTCTACTTTATTACCGTCTAATTCTAGAGATTTGTCAAACGCTTTCAATGCTCTATCGTTATCTCCCAGTTCTTTCATGAAATGTTTACCTAAGTCATAGTATCTATAGCCAGCATACTTTAACTTAGTTTTCTTACGTGTCTTCTCTCCGTAGCAATCGATACGTTCTTGCATCATAACCGCTACTTTCTCGTTACATTCGTTTTTCTTAGCCTCATCTTCTGCCTTTGCTGCAAAAGATTCGTACATGTTGATACCATCCTTTAAGATGTTACCATTACCTGCTTTACAGTGAGTGTATAGTTCAGTCCAATTTAGAAGAGCTTCTTCGTATTGCTTATTTTTAACGAAGTCTCTATAAACGAACAATCTCAAAGCTGCCTCTTTACCATCTGGATGATTATCCAGTTTGTCGCACTGTGCAAATGTTAATGTAGATAAAAACAGTGCACTCAAAATTATTCCTAATACCTTCATACCGAACTTCAATTTTGTTTTTAATTAATTAATACAACATCAATCTATGTCTTTTCTAAAAAATAGTCAAATGTGACTTGATGAATGTAAGCTTTTTTAGTTTTAACACATCGTTTCAACTATTTTATGTCTTTTACACTCACCAAGCGTGACATTTATAACAACTAAATTATTAGTTTATTGTGAACTAATGACATAGTTCGTTGTTCGCCGTGCGAAATTAAAAATTTATTTAACGAATTGCCTTATTAAAGGATTGCATTTAACAAAAAAATGATTTAATGTACTATTATCTTAAGTTTATTCTAAAAATAATAGAATTTGTAGTATAAATGATGGCTTTTTTAAAAAAATAAAGACTTTCGTAGTTTTCTTTTTTGATTAATAGACTTGCATTATATATATAGATGCAGTTCATTTCATTTTTGGTGCAAGGAAATTAAGCAGCTTAACTACATAAATAAGCCACAGTAATATTCATTTTCATACTACTGTACATTTTGAAAATCAACAAATAAAAACTGCATATAAATTATATTATTTGTTTGCTTCTGACAGCCGTAGGCGATCTGACAGCGTAGCGTTCTGACCTCTGACTTCTAAAATGTACAGTAGTAATATTCATTTTTTAATATTTCCCATAATACCCTTCAAGGAATCTAAAAAACGAGAAGCCTTGTTAGAGATTAACAGGTGTAATTAGTATATTTATCGTTGGAATAAGTAATTGTCCATAACTATTTAAAATAGAGAACTTGTCGAAGAACTCATGCTAAAGCAAAAATAACTTAGCAGATAGGTTTAGCCCTTTACGGATTTCGTAACTGAGAATATATCGTTGAGGTTTCGAGACAAGTATGCTCAATTACAGTTTGACGAAAAAATAAAAATTCAATTGTAAAGTTGTTTTTGCCTTAGCACTTAAGTAGTTTAAGATAGGTATTTTGACAATAATTTCAACTTAAAATACTGTTTTATAGCGTTTTGTATGCCTGCCTGCTACTACTTAAATACTGCCAACTACTTATACACGGTATGACAAGATCATAAAGAACCTTGTAAAATATATTTTTAATAAATTATTTTTTAAACATTAAACATTATTTTTTATGAAAACGTTTTTAACTACTAAAAAAGTAGGTCAATTCAAAAAATTTGCCACTCGTTTACAGAAAATGATAGACAGTCGCAAGTTTGAAAAACTGTCTCGCAAGAAACAACAAATGCTCATTGCACGCTTTCAGCGTGTCGGCAAACAGCTTCAAGGCTTATTATCTGTTGAAAAGTTCAGAAAACTAG
>CAZMEH010001058.1:0-4278 GCA_964564885.1 uncultured Saprospiraceae bacterium
TATGAGTGATTTTACCTGTAAAATGATAAGTAAAGATAGCTCAAATTTACCAAATTTAGGTAGTGGATTGCCGCAAGGTACATGGCAATCCTATAAGAATTAAACAGCAAAGACGTTGAGCAAATATTGCTTATTCCAAGCCGCTTTTTTACGTTTAGTTTTCATACCTCTTTTTAAGGAGGTTTGATTTTAAAGTTTATTTAGAGCAATTTGCCTCATAATAGCCATATTTTCATCTGCATTTTCTTTCCTTATAAAACTTCAAATTAGCTCTCCCTATTTCTCTACAAAACACAAGTTTCATCCATCAAAACACTTGTTATTGAGTTCTTAAGCGATTCTAAAAACAAGACATCATTATTGATTTTTGTCTAGTTTTAACAGGTTCTTTGTCATTTCGATAGATAATCCTTTAGAAGCTTGGTCTCAAACCAATCAAAAAGACTAATTTTAAACATTACAAAAATTGACTAAAAACTTTTCATGAAAGCTGCAACTGTTAAACAATTAAGAGACGAATTAAAGAATTACTCTTCTAAAGAACTGATTGAATTTTGTCTGAGATTATCAAAATTCAAGAAGGAAAATAAGGAATTATTGACTTACTTGTTATACGAAGCGGATGATGAAGCTGGTTATATAGATAATGTGAAACTGGAAATTGATGATCAGTTTGAGGAAATAAACAGCAAGAGTTATTATTTTATCAAAAAAAATATTCGAAAAATATTACGTAACCTAAAGAAGTATATTCGATACTCTCAAAAAAAGGAAACGGAAGTAGAACTGTTGATTTATTTTTGTCAAAAATTAAATGAATTCAAACCTTCCATCAAAAAAAATACTATCCTATCTAATATTTATGTCAGGCAAATTAATAGTATTCAGAAAACGGTTTCTAAACTACATGAAGATTTGCAGTTTGATTATGGCGAAGAAATAGAGGCTTTACTTTAAGTCCTAAACAGTTGGTATTTTTTTAAAAAAACAAGTTATATGTTCTGCTTACTGCTAATTCTTACTAAGGCAACAAGCGATAAAACTAAAAAATATAAAATATGATAGCATTTTTCGAAACGATTCTATTTAGGAATGAAGCCTTATTCTATTTTGGGACAATCTGTTTAGTCTTAGCAATAGTTTTATCCATTGCCAGTCGGTTTTCTGATTTAAAAGTCATGGGTATTAACGCCTATTACAAACCAATAAAATTTTGTTTGTCCACCGTTTTTATCGCTTACGCAATGGCTTGGTTTACTTATGACGTCAGCGATATTGGAAATATTACGGTATTCAATTGGGTCATTATTATCACTTTAGGATTTGATGTTTTTTATATTACATTTCAAGCCATAAAAGGCGAATTATCTCACTTTAACATTTCCACGCCAACCTTTGCAAGTTTATATAGTTTGATGGGAATTGCCGCAACTATTGCGACTTTCGCCGTTGGTTATATTGGTATTTTATATTTTCAAAAAGACTTTCCTGACTTGCCAACTTATTACGTTTGGGCGATTCGATTAGGTATTATTTTATTTGTTGTTTTTGCTTTGGAAGGCTTCGTTATGAGTTCTCATTTTTCGCATACGATAGGTGGAAAAGATGGCGGAAAAGGTTTACCTTTTCTAAATTGGAGTACACAATTTGGCGACCCTCGCATTCCTCATTTTATCGGAATGCACGCTTTGCAAGTCTTACCAATCTTAGCATATTACGTTTTGAAAGATGTTCGATTAACTTTTTTTGTGGCACTTCTTTACAGTCTTTTAGCCGTTTGGACATTAGTTATGGCGCTTCAAGCTAAATCACTTTTCAAAAAAAAACGATAAACTGTATAGATTGACCTATCTTTAAACTATTAGTTAACGAATTAATTTGTTTGTTTTTGAATCATTACTTTCATTAACCTTAATTATGGTTAATAGAGTAAACTTCCCTTTAGGTTAAAACTGATCTATTACAACAGGTCAAATATGATTAAAGAGTATTAGTTTTCAAGTGGTAATAAAAATAGACAAATAATAATATAATTTATTATGAATACGGGTACAGTAAAGTTTTTTAATGAAGATAAGGGTTATGGTTTCATTACTCCAGATGATGGTGCACAAGATATTTTTGTCCATAGTAATGGTTTAGTTGATGATATTAGAGAAGGTGATAAAGTCAATTACGACACAGAAAGTGGACGTAAAGGCCTAAATGCTATTAATGTGAAAGTAGTTTAGTAGTTGGTATTTAATTTCACAGATTAATAAAGGGCAGTCTTGAGATTTCAAGATTGCCTTTTTTATATACCTACTTTCTCTAAAAAGAACACAAATTATTAATACCCTGATGATATTGATAATCGATTTTTATACAAAAAAAGGGTTCTCTTTAGTTTGCTCTAATTTTCATAAAAGATACCGTTTTTAATCCTTAGTTTAGACTATATTTAATATAAAACAAACCCATTAAGAGTTGAAGGAATTAATCAAAAAGATAAAAGGTAACCAACATCTAAGTCTGGAAGCAGAAGAATATATTTTTTCTATTTCAAAGGAAAAGACTTTTCCTAAAGGGACGATTTTAATCCGACAAGGACAACAAGTAAACAAGGTATATTTTGTAACGGATGGTTGTCTAAGGTCATATTGCATTGACAAAAATGGTAAAGAACATACTTTGCAATTTGCTATTAAGGATTGGTGGATAAGCGATTATATTGCCATTCACAATAACGAATTAGCAACACTCACTATTGAATGTCTTAAAGAATCAAACGTCATTGAATTTGATTCTAAAAAATTGAATGAAATATATTCACTATTTCCTGAATTTGAATCTACTCAAAGAAATAGATTAGAACGTCATGTAGTTAGTTTATACAAGAGAATTTTGAATCAGTTACAATTGACTGCTTCGGAGCGATATGATTTATTTTTAGAGCAATACCCTGATATTGAGCAATTTACTCGAAATTACCACATCGCATCTTATTTAGGTATTACACAAGAAAGCCTAAGCCGCATTAGAGTTGAAAAAGCAAAAAAATAATTTTTTAAAAAAATACCGTCAACCCTTCACCAATTTTCAAGATAATTTCATACCACCAAAACTCCTTTCTTACCATACATCAATTTTTAACTGAATATCAATAAATACCTTTGTGCTTTAATTAAAAAATCATTTAAAGAATATTGATAATGTTAAAGAGAATATTAGGAATTGCTCCAAAATTAGAAGCAGACGGATCTTATAGTCCTTCAAAGTTGGCACTAAAATTATCAACCGCCAATACAACTGATTTTGAAAATATTTCATACACAAAATACAAAGGAAAGAAAAAGAAGGTTTTGGTAATTTTTACCGAACAGAAAAATATGAAGATGCAAAATGGTAAAATGTTTTCTACAGGAAATCATCCAGTAGAAGCACTATTACCGATGCTACATCTTAGAAATGCTGGTTTTGATTTTGAAATAGCTACTCCAACTGGAAAGCCTGTCGTTTTTGAAATGTGGGCATTTCCCAAAAAAGATGAACACGTAAATGCTATTTACAATGAAAACAAGTCAAGCTTTGAAAAGCCAAAAAAATTAGAAGACTTCATTAATACGTCATTTACAGATGCGGCATCTTATGCAGCGGTATTTGTACCAGGCGGACATGGCGCTATGCTAGGCATTCCAACAGACAAAAACGTTGGAAAAGCATTAAGCTGGGCACATGAAAACGATTTGTTTACGATAACACTTTGCCACGGGCCAGGTTCACTTTTAGCAACTACATTAGACAACCAAAAGTTTCTTTACGAAGGATACAAAATGGCTGTTTTTCCAGATTCTGTAGATAAAATGACGCCTAAGATTGGTTATTTGCCAGGACAAATGCCTTGGGGCTTGAGCGAAAAATTGAAGAGCTTAGGAGCAAATATTGTGAATACAAAAGCCGATAATACGGTTTGTTTAGATAGAAAATTAATCACTGGAGCAAGTCCTTTAGCGGCTAATGAATTAGGAAAATTAGCAGTAAAAACTTTATTGAAAGCATTAGTCCTTATTCACAAGAAATAATTGGTTCTTTGAAAATTATTGTGGAAGTTTCAAGAAACGGCAAACAGCAAACGGCAAGGCGTTTTACTATTAATTTTCTTTGAAAATTACTTTTCCATAATAATTTTCAAAGAACCGTAATATTTTGTGAAATAATTATTTACTCACTAGTCAATTGTTGTAATTAACTCTTCTTTAGGTTTTCTAACCTTTTTAAGATTCACTAACCAATCTTTTC
>CAZMEH010001059.1:0-3929 GCA_964564885.1 uncultured Saprospiraceae bacterium
TTTTCTTTTCAATATCATTAATAATTATTACTATTTCGATGAAACTA
This sequence comes from uncultured Saprospiraceae bacterium, assembly GCA_964564885.1. Lineage (GTDB taxonomy): Bacteria > Bacteroidota > Bacteroidia > Chitinophagales > Saprospiraceae > CAKZLL01. Next base: position 48 of record CAZMEH010001059.1, read on the forward strand.
AGATGCTTGACCTCTTTGGAGGAACAGGTAATCATGGCTACGAGTTTATCTCAAGAGGTTGCTTAGATGTAACTTATGTTGATAAATTTCCAGGCTGCATCGATTTTGTTACCAAAACAGCGAAAACACTTGACATCGAAGATAATATCAATATTGTCAAAGCTGATGTTTTTAAGTTTATCGGATATTCTACCTTTCAATATGATTATATCTTTGCTGGACCACCTTATGGTTTAGGTACAATGGATATGATTCCTGATTTGATTTTTAAGAAAAAGATGGTCAAGCCTAAAGGTTGGTTTGTCATGGAACATAATCCAAATCACGAATATGAAAAACATCCAAATTTTTGGCAAGTCCGAAGTTATGGAAAAACTAATTTTACTTTCTTTAAGAATGTAGCGGATTTGAAAGAGGAATAAAACTTGCTTTGAAACATTGAATATAAATTACGTTTGTATAAACAATCGAATGGCGATTTTTCGTCGCAGGCATTCGAACAATCCTAATATATTATGTCCAAAATTGCAGTACTTCCAGGTTCTTACGACCCAATCACCATTGGGCACTACGAAATTGTCAGGCGAATAGCACCACTTTTTGATAAAATAATTGTAGCCATCGGTGTCAATTCACAAAAGAAAAATCTATTTTCATTGGAGCGACGCTTAGAATGGCTTCGCAAAGTTTTTGCTGACATGCCTCAAGTCGAAGTTCAACAGTTTGAAGGTTTGACTGCTCATTTTTGCGAAGAAGTTGGCGCAAAGTATTTGGTCAGAGGATTGCGAAGCGCATCTGATTTTGATTATGAAAGAGTTATTTCACAGTTAAATTACACTTTAGGAAAAGAACAACTAGAAACAGTTTTTTTAATCAGTGAACCGAAGTACTCTCACATCAGTTCTACTATCGTTCGAGAAATCATCAAAGGAAAAGGTGATGCTAGTCCTTTTGTCCCAGAAGTATTACACGAAGATTTAGATAAATATATTAATAGAGAATAATTGTTGCAATTGCTATATTGTTTTATTGAAACATTTGTGCGCTAATATTAGCAGCAATAAAATAATATAGAAATACAACAGTAGAGCAATACAATAATCAAATAATTAATCAATATGTCAGACGGATTTTATAAGTTTCCAGCAGTAGTAAATGAACCCGTCAAGAGCTATGCAGCCGGTTCACCAGAAAGAGCAGAATTAAAAGCAGTGTTGGCTGAAATGAAAGCAGCACAAACCGAAATACCAATGTGGATTGGTGGTAAGGAAGTGAAAACAGAGGATCATGTTACGATCCATCCACCGCACGAATTGAATCATTGTTTAGGTTTTTATCATAGAGGTGATGCAACGCACGCACAAGCAGCAATTGATGCAGCTTTGGCAGCAAAACCACAATGGGAAGCTACACCTTGGTACGATAGAGCTGCTATTTTCTTGAAAGCAGCAGAGTTGGTTGCAGGGCCATACCGTGCAAGAATCAATGCTTCTACGATGCTTGGTCAATCAAAAAACTGTTATCAAGCAGAGATTGATGCAGCAGCAGAGTTGGTTGACTTTTTGAAATATAATGCCACTTATATGGCTGAAATTTATGGTCAACAACCACCAGCAAATTCGCCAGGTATTTGGAATAGATTGGAGTATAGACCATTAGAAGGTTTTATATTTGCGGTTACTCCATTCAATTTTACATCAATTTGCGCTAACTTATTCACGACGCCAGCAATGTTGGGTAATGTTGTAGTTTGGAAGCCATCTGATACACAGATTTATTCTGCACAGGTATTGGTTGACGTATTCAGAGCAGCAGGTTTACCAGATGGTGTTGTAAATATGGTATTGGGCGACGGACCAACTATCGGAGATGTTTGTTTCAATGATGAGAACTTGGCAGGTTTGAACTTCACAGGAAGTACGAAAACTTTCCAATTCATGTGGAAAACGATTGGTAATAATATTCATAAATACAAATCTTATCCTCGTATCGTTGGTGAAACGGGCGGAAAAGATTTCGTTATGGTTCACCCATCAGCGGATCGCAAAGCAGTTTCAGTTGCATTGACCAGAGGTTCTTTTGAATATCAAGGTCAAAAATGTTCGGCTGCTTCTCGTGCTTACGTTCCTGCTAGTATGTGGGAAGAAGTGAAAGGAACGATGCTTGCAGATATGGCAACTATGAAAATGGGAACGCCAGAAGATTTCTCTAATTTCATTAACGCAGTGATTGACGAGCGTGCATTTGACAAAATCACCAATGCTATTAAAGCAGCAAGTGAATCAGAGGATGCAACTATTGTAGCAGGTGGCGGATATGATAAATCAGAAGGTTACTTCATTCAACCAACTGTTATTCAAGCGCATACTTCAGATTACGTTACATTGGCAGAGGAGCTTTTTGGTCCTGTTCTGACTGTTTTCGTTTACGAAGATGATAAGTTTGAAGAGACACTTGATATTCTTGATAAGACTTCTGATTATGCTTTGACTGGTGCTATTTTCTCGCAAGATAGATATGCACTTCGTACCGCAATGGATAAATTGCGCTATGCAGCAGGTAATTTCTATATCAATGATAAGCCTACAGGCGCAGTTGTTGGACAACAGCCTTTCGGAGGTGGAAGATCATCAGGAACTAATGATAAAGCTGGTTCTGGAATGAATCTTTATCGTTGGATTAGTGCTAGAACTATCAAAGAAAACTTTAATCCTCCAACGGATTATCGTTACTCGTTTTTAGAAGAAGCTTAAAATTCAATTAAGAATTATGAATTAGGAATTTTTTATATTTATTGCCACGTGCTTTAGCTCATGGTTTTTATGAAAAAAGTCATCGGCTTTAGCCAAACATTACACTATGTTGGGCTAAAGCCCGAATTTCAGTTTTATCTTGAATTCACGAGCTAAAGCACGTGGCAATAGATAAATCCAAATTAGGAATTGCTGAAATTTATTTGACTCAAATACAATTCGTAATTCGTAATTCGTAATTCATAATTAAAATGAACAATCATATAATTGCGCCATCATTATTGGCGGCAGATTTTACAAAATTAGCAGAAGAAATTGAGATGGTGAATCAGAGTGCGGCGCAATGGCTGCATTTTGACGTCATGGATGGTAATTTTGTACCGAATATTTCATTTGGTTTTCCAATATTGAAAGCAGCAAGGAAACTTTGTACAAAAGTTATCGATGTTCATTTGATGATTGAAAATCCAGGACAATATGTTGAAATGTTCCGTGAAGCAGGTGCAGATGTGATTACTGTACATTATGAAGCTTGTCCTCATTTGCACAGGGTTATTCAACAAATTAAGGCAACTGGCGCAAAAGTTGGTGTGGCACTTAATCCACATACGCCTGTTTCTGTTTTGGAAGATATCATTGCGGATATAGATTTGGTTTGCTTAATGTCTGTTAACCCAGGCTTTGGCGGTCAAAAATTTATCTATCGTACGGTACCTAGAGTACGTGCGTTGCGTAATATCATTGATATTCAAAATTCAAAAGCACTTATCCAGATTGATGGCGGAGTTGGTTTGCACAATGCAGAAGCATTGCTTCAAGCAGGCGCAAGGGTTTTGGTAGCAGGAAGTAGTGTTTTCAAATCTGATGACCCGACTGACACCATTCTTCGACTGACAGAAATTGGAAAAATTGTAAATATGAGTTAAATGGAGAATTGATAATGGACAATGGACAACGATTTTGCGGGTGCTTATTTATAGCTGTTTTATATCAAATATAAAAGTACTTAATAACGAACGTCCTATCCATTGTCAATTGTCAATTGTCAATTGTTTAATTATAACAGATGAATTTAAACCAAATCACAGTCCCATCTTTAGATTTGACCAAATCTATTCCATTCTACGAA
>CAZMEH010001060.1:0-4054 GCA_964564885.1 uncultured Saprospiraceae bacterium
TAGTGGTTTGAGTACTTCAAGTACAGGATATAGTTATGAAATAGAATTCTATTCGGCTGGTGATTTGCTTGGCACAACGAGTTTGGCTTCTCAAATATACCTGACCGTAACTTCTACGGACAAGAAAAACATGTTGAGCTGGGAAGAAAATATTCCGTGGGAACACTTTGAATATGAGGTTTACCTTAGAAATAATACCACTGGAATTTATGCATTCTTAGATAAAACAACCGAACAAACGTATGAACATGACAGCCTTTGGAATGGTCTTGAATATTGCTATTACATACAAGGAATAGGTTCTTATAATATTCCAGGGATTGTTGATCCGCTTATCAATTTGTCACAAGAAGCTTGTGGAGTCCCTGTTGATACGGTTCCGCCTTGTCCGCCAAGTATAACGGTAACAAACCGTTGTAATGATGATAATTTCACAGGTGGTGATTTTGAGAATGATTTAAATTGGACAAATCCAAATGACATTTGTGCTGCTGATATCAGACAATATAATGTTTATTATTCTCCAACAACAGGAGGCGCATTTTCTATTATAGAAACATTAGATGGTGACAATAGCACTTATTTAAGGCATACGTTAGATAATTCCATTGCTGGTTGTTATTATGTAACAGCAATAGATTCGGTTGGTAATGAAAGTCTGCCAAGTAATGTTATTTGTGTGGATAATTGTCCTGAATATTTTCTACCAAATGTATTTACACCAAATGGAAGTGGACCAAATGAACTGTTCATTCCTTATCCATATCGTTATATCGCAAGGGTAGAAATGAAAATATTTAACCGTCAAGGAAACCTTGTTTTCCAAACGGAAGATCCAGACATCAACTGGGATGGTACGAATATCAACGGTCAAGTATTAGCCGAAGGTGTTTATTTTTATAAATGTACCGTTTATGAAATTCGTGTGGATGGTGAAGCTCAAAGCCCTGATATCTTGAGTGGTTTCATTCAAATTATTAGAGGAAAATAATTCTTAATTAAGAATTTAAAATTAGGAATTAAGGTTTTTTTATGTTATGTTCTGAGCATGGAACGTCTAATTAGTGAAGCACTATACATAAGTTGCACCATAAGGCGATTTTATTTTTTTCAAGAATGAACTAAAAAATCATTGCACAGCCAAAGCCTGCCTGTCGCTAGCTTGACAGACAGGACTTGACCGAGTGTTCATTTTTTAGAGAAGTTATTGGGAAAGAGAAAGAGTATTATGGTGCTAGTTATTTATATCTCTTCACTTTGGTGTTCAATGCTTATATTTTTAACGTCTTTTTTAAAAAAGAGAATAGTAATTCAATCTTTATTATTCTTTATTGAAACATTTTATCAGATAAGGCGTTTCTTTAAAAAATTGACATTAATAAACGGCTCAAATATTTGCTAATTTCATAAAAAAGTGTATTTTCGCACGCAAATTGAGGTAATTTATTTTACCATTCTGTTTCTTGTTTATTGTTAATTCACAACTAAGCAAACACATTTCTAAGGAAATAAAATTTATACAATTTATGTTTTGGACACTTGATTTAGTTTCGCATCTTGAAGATGCACCTTGGCCGGCGACAAAAGACGAATTAGTAGATTACTCTATTCGTTCTGGTGCACCAACTGAAGTTATCGAAAATCTAGGATTATTAGAAGACGAAGGAGAACAATATGAAGGTATTGAAGATGTCTGGCCTGATTACCCTACCGCTGACGATTATTTCTTTAACGCAGATGAATATTAGAATGAAGTAACCTTATTACAAGATACATTAAGGTTAAATGAGAAAGAGCGTAGCATTTTTAAAATGCTACGCTCTTTCTCATTTTTTTTATGCTAAAAATAGCCTAATTAAAGCTACGCCCTTGGTAAGAATGTAGAAACTTTCAAATAATCTATTTGAATAGTAGCTCCATTTGCTACGTGAAAGCCAAAGTTCTGTCCTTGAAATGTTTTTGTTGATGACGTTTTAACCAGACGATCATTAATATAAAAATGATATTGATCTAATTTCTTTCTAACCAACAGTTTATTAAATCCATGTTTTTTAATCCCGTTGTCCTTTTCCCATCCAAAAAAATCATGCGCTACCCAATCCTTTGTTTCTAGTGCAATAAATTTTTGATGGCTATTGATACCAAATGACAAACCTTCTTCGTATTGTCCTCCAATCGAAGTTGTGCCCCAGATAATCGAATTACAAAATTCTGATTCTCCAATTATTCGGATACTTACTTCTATTTCAAAATCATGAATGCCATTCATTAAACCTAAGTCCTGCACCCTAATATCTGACCGTTCACCTAATGAAACCAATTGATAAATCCCATTGCTAATATTCCCTGTTGAAAACTCACTATCTAAAAGCCAATTATGGCGATTATCTTGAAAACTGTCATAGAAAATAATTGTTTTTTCAAATTTTAAAGCATTTGTAAAACTAAACAGAGAAAAGAGTGTGATACTTAAAAGAATAAATTTATTTGTTTTTTTCATGCGTTCTCAATTAATAATTTGTGTGTTGAAGAATAAATTGACCACACAATACATTAAGTTTTTTATTAAAAAAATAGCCTACACTACTTCCCAGCAATCTTTTTTGCTTTGCCTACACTTATTTTTTTTCCATCTTGATAAGCAACAATAAAAGCACCTTTAAATCCTTTGCGTTCCAACTCCTTTTGAATTTTCAAACAAGAAGCATATGAATAATAATTACCTGACAAATATTTATACATCTTATCGTCTTTAGCAATCTCAATTTTATCCACGTGTACCCAATTTCCAGATCTTGTATCAATAGGATTTGACGCTGCGGCAAGTTGCACTTTATAAACAACACCTTTAATTGGCTTCATGTAATTTAGATTAGCCGCCCCTTTAGAAGTGTTTTCATAAGCATTTGGCTCACTTTTCGGATTAACCTCCGTGCTATATTCTTTAAAGGCTCTAAATATTGCGGATGCTATTAAGTCTTGACCATAAGTAGTATTCAAGAATTTTTCCTCGTATTGATTGGTCAAAAAACCCGCTTCAATCAAAACACTCGGCATTGTTGTCTGACGCAATACCACAAAACCAGCCTGCTTGACACCTCGACTCTTACGTTTTGCTTTATAACGGAATTGATTGTCAATTTTTGACGCAAGATTAATACTTTGACTTAAATAAGCATCTTGCACCATTGAAAGCATGATGTGCCCTTCTGTTGAGTTCGGATCAAAACCATCATAATTCTTTTTATAATCGTCTTCCAATAAAATAACCTCGTTTTCTCGCTTAGCGACACTCAAATTTTCCTCTGCGGTATGCAATCCCATCACATATGTTTCTGTTCCATGAACAGCTTTACCTCTTGCCGTTAATTTTGGAACAGCATTGCAGTGAATAGAGATAAATAAATCCGCTTTGTGCTTATTCGCAACATGCGCCCGTTCGTACAATGGGACAAATTTATCGGTCTTCCTAGTGTAAAGTACCTTTAGATTGGGATACGCTTTTTCAATATAACTACCTAGTTTCAATGCGATTTTAAGTGTTACATTTTTTTCTTTAACCTTGGCTAATACACCTCTACAGCCGCTATCTTTTCCGCCATGACCTGCATCTATTACAATAGTTGAAATAGTTTTACTTGTATTTTTCAACAAATCATTTAAATCATTTGGCACAGGAAAATCAATGAATTGCATCAACGCTGCATGACCATGTTGGCAACTATGCGCTGTAGAAAAATCTTCTTTCGGAAGCGAAAAAGAAGTAAATAAAACAAGTGCTAGAAATATTATCACCGTAATTTTGTTCATTTTGTATCGATTCTTTTAAATTTTAACGTAACCGTAAAGAGTTATTAACAAGGTATTAAGCATCAACTTGTTACCTTTGAACGTAATTAATACATTGACGATTTAAGATTGAAGGTTTTAAATTGCAGATATTAGTCCTTATTCACAAAAGTTATTACGTAATCAAACGATTACAAAAAACTATTATTGAAAGACAGTAATTTCTAATTTGACTTTTTCTAAATTAGAAATCGCTAATTGAAAA
>CAZMEH010001061.1:0-2578 GCA_964564885.1 uncultured Saprospiraceae bacterium
GAATTTATTCGACAAGGTGTCGCAAAACGGATTGACAATTTTAGATTTACGCACAACTAAAATAATATGTATCGGTATTTTTTCAAATTAAGAATATATATTAGTGATTATTTACAAAATTTATAGTAATAAAAAATGCTTTTAGGAAGCCATAAAGTAAATCTTGTTAACCCTGTTAATCTTGTCTATTATACGACACAATTATTACACCTAGTCGAATGAATTCGACGGTACATTAAAGAAAACAATGACGGCAAAACATATAGAATTAATAGGAAAAGCAATTGGCGTTCGTCAAAAGCATTTCATAGAAAATACGATAGAACTGTTTAAAGAAGGTGCGACGGTGCCGTTTATTTCTCGTTACCGAAAAGAACGAACGGGAAGTATGGACGAGGTTCAAATTGGTCAAGTGAAAGACTTGATTCAGAAGTTTGAGGAACTCGAAAAACGTAGAGGAACGATTATTAAAGCGATTGAGGAACAAGGGAAGTTAACCGATTTTCTTAAGAATCGACTGGAAGGAACGTACAATTTGACCGAGTTGGAAGATATGTATTTGCCTTATAAAAAGAAACGCAAAACTCGTGCATCAAAGGCAAAAGAGTTGGGACTTGAACCATTGGCAAACCTAATTTTTGAACAAAAAGCGCATGCTGTTAATCAAACAGCTCGCAAGTTTGTGAAAGGTGGCGTTGCTAATATCGAGGATGCTTTGCAAGGTGCAAGGGATATTATTGCGGAACGTATTAATGAAGATGAAAACGCACGTAATAAAGCTCGGAATGTTTTCAAGCGTTCTGCGATGATTCGTTCAAAATTGGTTCGAGGAAAAGAAGAGGAGGGAAGCAAATACAAAGATTATTTTAAATATGAAGAACCATTAAAAAGATGTCCTTCGCATCGCTTGTTGGCGATTCGTAGAGCAGAGGAAGAAGGAATTTTAAGGGTTTACGTGAAGCCAGAAGATGACGATGTGTTGATTCCATTGGAAAGGCAATTCATTAGAAGAGATGGCGAAACGGCGGAACAATTAGAATTGGCTGTAAAGGATTCTTATAAACGCTTACTTGGGCCTTCTATTGAAAATGAATACAGAAATTTGTCTAAAGATAAAGCGGACGAAGAAGCGATTCAGGTTTTTGCAGAGAATTTAAGGCAATTACTTTTGGCTGCTCCGTTAGGTCAGAAACGTGTTTTGGCACTTGACCCAGGATTTAGATCGGGTTGTAAATTGGTTTGTTTGAATGAGCAAGGAATGTTGGTGAAGAATACTAATATTTATCCGCATCCGCCACAATCTGATGAATTTACTGCTGGAAATGTAGTGAAAGATTTAGTTCGTCAATACGAAATTGAAGCGATTGCCATCGGTAACGGAACGGCGAGCCGAGAAACAGAACGTTTTATTAATGCGATAAAGTTTGATAGAAAAGTCGATGTTTTCATGGTGAATGAAAATGGTGCTTCTATTTATTCTGCCTCTGAAATCGCTAGAGAAGAATTTCCAACACAAGATATTACGGTTCGTGGCGCAGTTTCGATTGGTCGCCGTTTGCTTGATCCGTTGGCGGAATTAGTGAAAATTGATGCAAAATCTATCGGAGTTGGTCAATATCAACACGATGTGAATCAGCCTTTACTCAAAAAAAGATTAGATACGGTTGTCGAATCTTGCGTAAATGCGGTTGGTATTAATGTGAATACAGCGAGTAAACATTTGCTGACTTATGTTTCTGGTTTAGGTGAAAAACTAGCGCAAAATATTGTAGAATATCGGGATGAAAATGGTGCGTTCAGTTCTCGTAAGGCGTTGATGAAAGTACCTAGAATGGGTAGTAAGGCGTATGAACAAGCGGCAGGTTTCCTTCGTATTCGTGATGGAAAACATCCTTTGGATAATACTGCAGTGCATCCTGAAGCCTATTCTATTGTAGAAAAAATGGCAAAAGATGCGAATTGTTCGGTGAGTGAATTGATTAAAAATTCGGTCATTCGCAAAAGTATTCGTTTACAAGAATATGTTTCAAAAACGATTGGTTTACCAACACTTCAAGATATTATAAAGGAGTTGGATAAGTCAGGACTTGACCCACGAGGCGAAGCAAAAACCTTTCATTTTACCGAAGGAATTAACTCCATCGGAGATGTAAGAGAAGGAATGATTGTCAGTGGAATTATTTCAAATATTACAAAATTTGGTGCATTTGTAGATATTGGCATCAAAGAATCTGGCTTGATTCATGTTTCTCAAATGGCTAATCGCTATGTTTCTGATCCAATGGAAGTGGTGAAATTAGAACAACACGTTGAAGCAAAAGTGATGAGCGTCGATTTGGCTAGAAAGCGAATTCAATTGTCTTTAAGGGATGTTTAAGAATTAGTATAAAATATCATACGACTTCTGTACATTTTTAGAAGAGAGAAAAGAGATAGTAATATAAAATTAAATTAAATACATCAACATCAGGACACTGTATCAAAAGTTGTTTAATACTCGTTCAAGGTAGCTTGCTGCCTTGTTTTGAAGGTTATATACATTTCATGCGAGAAACAATGGAGTAAGCTCGCATTGGAT
>CAZMEH010001062.1:0-10727 GCA_964564885.1 uncultured Saprospiraceae bacterium
GTTTTTTGCATTTTTTTTTCAAAAATCAATTTATATGAAATTTCAAACACACTTGAACTAAACATAAACGAAAAAACCGTCAACTCATACGCAACGCATGAGTTAACAGTTTCCATTTAAAATCAAAAATTCTCAATTATTACAACTTACGCAATTCCTTTTTCAGAATTTTACCAGTAGCACTCATAGGCAATGCGTCGATAAACTCAATAACTCTAGGATATTTGTAAGAAGCAATATGTTCTTTCGTATAAGCCATCAAATCAGCTTCTGAGACAGTTTTGCCATCATTTAAGACAACATAAGCCTTCACTTCTTCGCCCATTTTATTATCAGGAATACCGATTACCGCCACCAAAGAAACCGCTTCATGCTTAATCATCACCTCTTCCACTTCACGAGGATAGACATTCAAACCACCACGGATAATCATATCTTTCGTTCTATCTACGATGAAAAAGAAACCATCTTCGTCCTTGATAGCAACGTCGCCAGAGTGTAACCAACCATCAGTGATAGTTTTCGCATTTGCTTCTGGTCTATTGTAATAACCTTTCATTACGTTGTGACCTCTATACCACAATTCACCTTTTTCGCCTGTAGGCACTTCATTTCCTTCGTCATCGACCAATTTCACTTCTACGCCCCAAACAGGTGTACCGATAGAACCTGGCTTACATCCAACATCCAACTGATTGAAAGTAACGACTGGAGAACCTTCCGACATGCCGTAACCTTCCAATAATGGCACTTTAAAACGTGCTTCAAAGTCCTTCAATACTTGAACAGGCAATGCTGCGCCGCCAGATAAACAAACCCTCAGATTCTTAGAAATTTCGTCATAATCGAACTCGTCGCCTTTGTAAGCAGCCAAGCCCCAATACATCGTAGGAACACCTGAGAATACGGTAATTTTATGTTTTTGCATCAATCCGAAGACTGCTTTTGCGTCAAATCTTGGCAATAGAATATGATGACAACCTTTGTAAACACCGACATTCATCACAACAACCATTGCAAAAATGTGGAACAATGGCAAGACAATCATTTGCACATCTTCTGGTTGCAACCTCACTAAATTACCAGAAAGTATCGTATTCATCATCAAACTAGCATGCGTCAATTCCGCACCTTTTGGACGACCTGTTGTTCCAGAAGTATAAATGATAACGGCTGTATCTTCCGCACTTGTAGGACTTGTTGTAAAAGCGGGAGATTGACCAGCCATCAATGAACCTAAAGTTGCCGTTCCTTCAATAGCCGATGGCATTTGAGGTGCTGGCATTATCATATAAAACTGCTCACATTTGTCCGCTTCTTGAAATCCTGCGTAACCCATTTTGCCCATTGGCAAATCTTCTGAGCCAATGAAACAGAAATATGCTTTTGCATCACTATCATTCAAATGATAAGCGATTTCATCTTTTTTCAATAATACACTTAACGGCACAACGACTGCACCTGCTTTCAATATTCCATAATAGATAATCGGGAAATAAGGTAAGTTAAAGCAACTCAAAGCGACTTTATCGCCTGGCTTGATTCCTTTTGCAATTAAACCGTTTGCTACTTGATTTGCGGCACCATTTACTTGTGCATAATTCAATGTCGTATCCATGAAAGTAAATGCTTCTTTCGTTGGCATACGTCTTGCGCTGTCTTCTAATACGACAGATAAATTTAACATATTTGGCTAGTTTTAATTTGTGTTGATGGTTGTTTCGCTCCTATGTCGCTGATTATTGAATTGCTAAAATTGTTTCGCTCCTGCGTCACTAATTGCTTGATTGCTTCATCAAATTTATGCCCTAATATTAGTAACAATTATAGCAATTAAACAATCAGTGACGAAGGAGCGAAACAATTCAACAATCATTTAAATAATAATTTTGTTAATCTTTCATATCTTCATTTAACAAAATATTATATTGCAAAAATAATGTTTAACTTCGTAATAATGAATTATTATAACAATTTATAATTCTTTTATTCCTAACCAAATAAAACCGTTTTTTGATTTTTCAACCATTTTATCAAAGAGTAAATTAAAACTATATCAACCATGAGTGCTACAATAATTGTTACGCCTGAAACTAAAGGTGCTGATGTACAGCGTATTTTTACGGCGCAAAAAGAGAATCAGTTCAATGTTGGAAATGCAACAGCAAAAGAGCGCAAAGCTAAATTAACGAAACTACACAACGCCATCGAAAAATATCGTCCTCAAATTAAAGAGGCATTACATAATGATTATGGCAAGCATCCGAGCGAAGTCGATTTAACAGAGATTTATCCAATTACGAGCGAGATAAAACATGCTAAAAGTCACCTTAAAGGCTGGATGAGTAAGCAGCGCATTCACACGCCTTTGGCATTGATGGGTTCTAGTTCTTATGTAAAACATGAGCCAAAAGGTGTTGTTTTAATCATTTCTCCTTGGAATTTTCCTTTCAATTTGACGTTTGGCCCATTGATTTCTGCCATTGCAGCAGGAAATACGATTATGATTAAACCATCAGAAGTGACGCCTCATTCATCTGCTTTGATGAAAAAGATGATTGCGGAATTATTTGATGAAAATGAAATAGCCGTAGTCGAAGGTGGCGTAAGTACTTCAACGGCATTGTTGGAATTGCCTTTCAATCATATTTTCTTCACTGGTGCACCCAGCATTGGTAAAATTGTGATGAAAGCAGCAGCAAAGCATTTGACTTCTGTAACATTAGAATTAGGTGGAAAATCTCCAACGATTGTTGATAAAACGGCTGATATTAAAACAGCAGCAAGACGTATTGCTTGGGGCAAGTACATAAATAATGGTCAAGTTTGTATTGCACCAGATTATGTTTTTGTTCACGAAAGCAAAAAAGACGAGTTTCTAAAAGCGGTTGATGAGACAATCAAAACCTTTTATGAAGGTGATGCAAAAAAACAAAAATCGTATGCTAGAATTGTCAACAATAAGCATTTCAATAGGGTAAAATCTTATGTTGATGATGCGGTTGCAAAAGGTGCAAAAGTTGAAGCTGGTGGCACGTTCGACAGTGAGCAAAATTTCATTGCACCAACTGTTATGACGAATGTTTCTATGGATTCAAAATTGATGACCAATGAGATTTTTGGTCCTGTTATGCCTGTTTATACGTTCAAAGAGCTTGATGAAGTCATTAAGGAAGTAAATTCAAGAGAGAAGCCTTTGGCACTTTATATTTATAGTAAATCAAATAAGAATATCAACCATGTTCTAAATAACACAAGAGCTGGTGGTAGTTGTATCAATCATAATGCAGCGCATTTCTTTAATACGCATTTACCATTTGGTGGTTCTAATAATAGCGGGATTGGAAAAGCACATGGCGAGGAAGGTTTCAAATCTTTCTCTAATGGTCGTGGTGTTTTGAAACAACACATTCCAAATGCTTTGGAAATGTTGTTGCCTCCGTACACTGGTTTCAAGCAAACTTTAATTGATTTGACTATTAAATGGTTCTAGTCTAGTCCTGTACCGTCGAATTTATTCGACTAGGTGTTGCATAATAATAGAAAAATATGCAACACCTCGTCGACTAAATTTGACGGTACAGTGTTTTGTAATCCAATAGTTTAAATCAACCTAACCAATATTTACCATTAGTCTAATTCAATAAATTAAGGCTGATGGTATTTTTTTCAGTAATTTTTAATAAAACCAAAATGAGTAAAAAATTTGATTATATAATAATTGGAGCAGGTTCAGCAGGATGCGTTCTAGCAAACCGACTGACTGCTAATGGAAAACATAGCGTATTGCTATTGGAAGCAGGTGGAAAAGACAAAGACCCAAACATCAAAATTCCTGCGGCGTTTCCTAAAACATTCAAAACTGATATAGATTACGGCTATCATACGACACCGCAACCGACGATGGATAATCGGGAACTTTACTTACCTCGTGGCAAAGTGCTGGGCGGTTCAAGTAGTATTAATGCGATGATTTATATTCGTGGAAATAAGCAAGATTATAAGGAATGGAGTGAACTGGGCAACAAAGGTTGGTCTTATGAGGAGGTTTTGCCTTACTTCAAAAAATCTGAAAATCAGGAAATCATCAAAGATGAATTTCATGGTACAGGCGGTGGATTAAATGTAACAAATCGAAATTATACAAATCATCTTTCTGATGCCTTTATTGAAGCAGGACAGGAATTAGGTTATGATAAAACAGATGATTTCAATGGTGCAAAACAAGCTGGATTTGGTCATTATCAAGTAACAAATACGAATGGAGAGCGATGTAGTGCTGCCAGAGGTTTCTTGCATCCCGTGATGTCTAGGTCAAATCTTACGCTTGAAATGAATGCCGAAGTTGAAAAAATTGTTATTGAAAACAACAAAGCTACAGGTATTATTTATCATCAAAATGGAAAATCTCACGAAGTAACGGCTAGTAAGGAAGTTATTTTAAGTGCAGGTGCTTATAACAGTCCAAAAGTTTTGATGTTATCTGGAATTGGAAATAGCGACGAGTTGAAAAAGCACAATATTCCTGTTGTAAAGCATTTGGCTGGTGTTGGTCAAAACTTACAAGACCACATGGTTTATTTTGCTATTTTCAATAGTAATGATAAAAAGACATTAGATTCAGCAGAGAATTTTCCTGTTGTTATCAAAAATTTATTCAATTATTTAGTTTTCAAAAAAGGACCTTTTAGTAGTAATGTTGGTGAAGCGGGAGCTTTTGTAAAATCATCTCCTGAACAACCTGCGGTTGATACTCAGTATCATTTTGCGCCTGCTTATTTTGTGGAACATGGTTTCAATAGTCCGAAAAAAGGCAACGGTTTTTCTATTGGCGGAAAGGTTTTAAATCCTAGTAGTAAAGGAACGGTGGCTTTGGCTTCTTCAAATTATAAGGATTCACCGCTAATTGACCACAATTACATGAGCACCGAAGATGATGTCAGTAGAGCGGTTTGGGGCTACAAATTGGCTGCTAAGTTAGGAATGACTAAGGCTTTTCAGCCTCATCGAACTAGTATTTTCTCACCAGAAAAACCATTAACCGACGATAAAGAAATCGCTGATTATATTAGAAAAACAGGCGAAACGCTTTATCATCCTACTTCTACTTGTAAAATGGGAAATGATGATATGGCGGTTGTTAATCATGAATTGAAAGTTCACGGCATCAGTAATTTACGTGTAGTAGATGCTTCTGTTATGCCGAATGTTACTCGTGGAAATACTAACGCACCAACGATTATGATTGCGGAAAAAGCGGCAGATATGATTTTGGGTGAGTAATAGTATCGTTTTAGGACGAGACACATCTTTTAGAAAAGGCACAAGGGAATAAAATTCCCTTGTGCCTTTTCTTGAATTAAATTTATTTTAAACAATATTAGAATCGGACATTAATTTTTGATAAAACCTTTACCTCATCCCAATTGTAATTATGTCACAACGACTGACACGACACTTACCGTGACCTGCAAGTATTATTAATTTCACTGGTATGGTTATTTTTTTAATCCTTCAATTACACCTTTTCTTAACATTTTTAGATTTTTCACTTTACCTTCAATAGTCTCATTTAATGTGTCTTGAATCATACTTTCAGCTAATTCAGATTTTAACTCAATTCCTCTATCAAGTATGCTTATTACCCTACTAATCAAAGTTTCATTTTCAGAGATAACTTTACTTAGTTCATAACCTAAAACTTTTATGCCAATTTCTTCATGACTTATTGAATCATCATTATAAAGAAAACTATATTCAGCCCAAATCATTTCTGTTTCGAGTTTAGGGTAATGTCTTATTATTGAATCAATATCAATAGGATCATTAAGTCGATATGAAGGTCTATCGTCATAGGCTATTAATTTTAATAGCACAACCGAAGGAATTGAGCAAATTTTAATCCTGTTATCTTCAATTTCTATTTCAATTAAACCTTTAGAGTATGTTTCAAAGAAGCCGTCCAAATTAATCGTAACTAATCCTTTACCCTCTATTAAAACTTTTCCATTTTTTTCAATTTCGCCAAAAGGAAGTAAATCTAATGGTATACCGTATGGAGACATCAAACAAAAAGCATTTGTGGAAATTCTAACATAAGAAAATTTCTCAATCAATAAATTCTTGAGTTTATTATATGTTTCAGAATTAGATACATAGACACCGAAATCGACACCTTTAGTTCCTCTTGGGTTTTCATCATTTGAAACATACCAAACATTCCTAGCAAGTGCGCCAACTCCAAAGAAATCAACACCTAGTTGCATTGATGCTTTTTGCACGTCATTGACTATATCTTTTAGTGAAGTAGAGCCTAAGGCATTATATAATATTTTTGACATATTTATCGTAAATAATTTTAGCAGTTTCTATATTTCGAGGTTTTGTATCGTTCAATAAATCTGCGTATACAAGAATAGGGTGTACTAATTTATTAGTTATACCTGTTTCAGTGTTGTTCCAAAATTTTTCAATTAAAGTTATTGCTCCTTCATCTGCTGGAATTAATCTCAATTCCATTGCAACATCTACAAAGGGTTTATCTGTATATAAAATAGCCTTCTCCGCAATGAGGTAATTTGAGAGCGATTCCGCAGAAAGTTCTCCTCCTATTGATTCTGGAGGTGCTAAGGATAATAATTCATTAATTTTAAAATTCACAGGTTTGAAATTACGTTGTTTTAATTTTGGTCTTAATACCTTATTAAAAACAGTAATCCAATCTTCAAGTAGTCGTCCTTTTTCTTTTATTTTAAATTTTTTCTTATTTATTTGTATAATATATCCATCCCTTAGCAACTCTTTAATTACTTTTCCAACAGTATGTATAGAAACTTTAGAAATTTTGCCTATTTCTCTGTAAGACATATTTAAAGCATCATTCTTTATAAGAAATTGATAGATTACTTTGAGACCAGATTTAGAAAATGCTCTATTTGACCTTTCAGAAGAGAGCTGTGAATTTTTATTATTTTCTAAATAAATAAAAACGTCTTTATTGTTTGTAATAAATGCGTTACCTGCTGTATCTAAATAACATATATTCTCTTTCTTCAAATGTTCTTTTAAAGCTTTTGGGATATAATCTGAGATTAGAATAATATTGCCTTGAGACATAGAAAGATTATTGCGTATTTTATGCAATTTTGAAAAAGTTAAATTTTTTGTTACCTGAAAAATGAAATCTATATTACTACAATTGATACTTAAATGAAGTTTATCATCATAAATATTATTACTAAAGCTACTTGTCTTTAGATTGCTAGAAAAACTTTCTATTGCATTATACAGTATATCTTTCTCCATGTATGCAATATAACAAATTGCTTTAAAACATACAAACTTAATTACCATACATAATTAAGTCTGTATATTTTCTGATAACTCTTGGAAAACGCAATTCTTTAGCTTTTCTGTCTACGTCGGCGTCTTCTCCAAACGATAAAACCAGTCAAACCAATACCAAAAGCAATCAACCATGGCAAAACCGCTTTTTTAATCTTTACTATAAATTTCTTCGTTATCTCTTGAACAGCTTCGTAGTTTTCTGGCATATCTAAAACACCATTTTCCTCTTTGTACTGCTCATAAGATTTCATCATGTCAGCGAACAATTCCGATTCCGTTTCGGCTAAATCATTCGTTTCTCCTGGGTCAATTCCCAAATTATACAATCGCCAAATCCCATCGCCATAAGGTTTTCCGTTATAGACCAATTTCATATTTCCACGAAATAAAGCGGCTTGACTTGCGGCTTCCATTCCAATATTTTCATCCATTTGATAAACAACAGAATCTTGGTTATACAAAACGCCCAATAGACTTCTACCTGTCATCGCAGTATCTTTTTCCACTCCTTTATTATCAACTATTCCCAAAATAGTCGGAACAATATCCGTGATAAACGAGAAAGCTTTTTCTTTCTGACCTTCTGGCATATTTTTTCCAGAAATAATCAAGGGCACACGCAAACCACCTTCGCCAGCGTAGAACTTAAACATAGCACTTGGCCCTGCTGCTGCGCTTCCAAATTCTGGTCCGATATAACCAAAAGAACCTTTTTCGCCTAGCGTTTCGTAATCACGAGTATAACCAACGCTTTTCATCCAAAGTCCCATTCCTGCAACTAACGTCGGGTCGCTGGCTTCTGGACCATTATCAGAAGTAACTATAAAAACAGTATTCTCTAATTCTCCTGTTTTTTGCAAATAAGCCATATATCGACCAATATGAAAATCCATCGCTTCTAGCATTGCAGCATTTACCGCCATACTTTTCGATGCCATTTTACGAGTTTCTTCGGTCAACTCTTCCCATTTTTGAAGCATTGGCAACATATCACCTAGCTTTGCATCCGCAGAAATCAAACCCAATAGTTTAGCATTTTCAAAACGTTGTTGACGCATTTCGTGCCAACCGCCATCATAAACGCCGATGTATTTATCAATAAACTCCTTTGGTGCTTGCACTGGAATATGTACCGCTTGAAAAGCTAAGAAAGAGAAAAATG
Organism: uncultured Saprospiraceae bacterium; assembly: GCA_964564885.1. GTDB lineage: Bacteria > Bacteroidota > Bacteroidia > Chitinophagales > Saprospiraceae > CAKZLL01. The sequence goes on from CAZMEH010001062.1 coordinate 8,510, forward strand.
GTTTACTTTTATCCTTTTCTTCGTCCATGAACTCAATCAGCTTGTCCACCAAGTTTCGAGAAGAATAGAAATCTTCTGGCAGGTCGATTAGTTCGCCATCTTGATACCATGGCGGTTTAGATTGAATGGGTAAATAGGCTTTGTGTTCGTAGTTATCTGCACCCGAAGCATTTAAAATAAAGGTTCTATCAAATCCTCTTTTACTGGGTAATGTAGCTTCTGTATGCCCAAGATGCCATTTTCCAGTCATATAAGTTCGATAACCTACCTCCTTTAAATGAGTGGCTAAGGTTTTTACGTTATCATTTAAGATTCCTTTATAACCTGGTTTTGCTGCATATTCTGGCGGCAAAAATAATGGCAAATTTGGAACGCCCGTCAAATGACTATCGTAACCTGTCATCAACATCGCTCGTGATGGTGCGCACATTGGCGAAGCATGATAGTTCGTAAACATCGTTCCGCTTGTGGCTAATTTGTCGATATTTGGCGTTGACGCTTCTCCGCCATATGCGCCAAAATCCATGAGCGCAACGTCATCAGCGAGGATTAAAACAATGTTTGGCGGTGGCACTTCTTTTACTTGTGCAGCCATCGAAAAGCAAAAAAGTAAGCCAATAAAAGTTAAGTGAATGGTTTTATTCATAAGTTGGTTAGTCTAATGTACCGTCGTCCCGATACCTATCGGGATTAGTCGACATGGTCTTGCATAAGTAAGAATATTTCACCATGTCGACTAATGCGATAGTTATCGAGACAACAGTACGATTCACACGGAATATTACTCTAATTTAGTAATTTTAGGCGAAGTCATAATCAAATTATTTTAACATAAAAACTCAAACCATCGCTGCTAATATCTATTAACTCCAAAATAGTCGATTCTAAATAACCGAATCAAATAGTTTTTAGATAACTTACGTTTGTATTGCGTAGTGTTGATTTTAGTTGGCAAGGTGAATGACTATTATTGTGCAACACCTTGTCGACTAATCCCGATAGGTATCGGGACTACGGTACGAATAAAACTATAAATCAATATTTTTTATATGAAAAAATTAATTGGACTAGCGTTGATGCTAGTGATAAGTATTTCTGTTTTTGCAGAAGATGGTATTCAATTCACAAAGGGAAGTTGGGCTGAGATATTAGCGGAAGCTAAACAATCTGATAAAATTATATTTGTAGATGCGTTCACAACTTGGTGTGGCCCTTGCAAATGGATGGCGGCTAATTCATTTCCAGACAAGGCAGTAGGTGATTTTTATAATAGCACCTTTATCAATGCAAAAATTGATATGGAAAAGGGTGAAGGCATTGATATTGCTAAGAAATATCAAGTCCGAGCTTATCCAACTTTGTTATTTATTGACGGCGATGGTGAATTAGTGCATCGTGCAGTAGGCGCAGTAGATGCAGCAGGATTGTTGAAATTGGGTAAAGTGGCTAACGACCCGACGAAGCAATTAAGCGGTTTGATGAAACGCTACGACAAAGGCGACCGTGATGCCGAGTTTTTAAAAAGCTATGCTAATATTGCTAAAGAATCTGGTTTAGACAACTATCAAGAAGTGGCAAACCAGTATCTTAAAACGCAATCTGACTTGTTGACAGCGGAGAATATTCAGTTTATTTATGACTTTACTTTTTCTACTTCTGACGCTTATTACGGCTTCATGGTGAAGAATAAAGCAAAATTTGACACTGCTATTGGAAAGGCTGAAGTGGATGATAAATTCAAACAAGCGATTACTTATCCAATGTATCGAGAGCAAGGTGTTGATTTTAAAGCTATCAACAATTCTTTATCGGAGGTTTTTACAAGTGCTACAGCTCAACAATATACGGATGAATTTGAAATGAATTATTATAGCTATCGTTTGCGTAGCGATGATTTCAAAGCTAAGTATTTGAAAGCTACGGTTGCTTATTTTGATAAATATGAAGTTAATGATTGGCAAGTTTTAAATGGTTCGGCTTGGACTGTTTTTGAGAATACGACTAATGAAGATACTTTGAAAAAAGCGGCTAGTTGGGCTAAAAAATCTATCAAAATTGAAAACAATTTCTATAATAATGATACAATAGCAGCTATTTATCATCAATTAGGTAAAAAGCGTTGTGCTAAGAAATATGTTAAAAAAGCAATTGTGCTTGGTAAAGCGGACGGAGAAAATGTTTCTGCTTCGGAAGATTTATTGAAGAAAATTAATGGGAA
>CAZMEH010001063.1:0-2910 GCA_964564885.1 uncultured Saprospiraceae bacterium
GTTTTATAGAAGAATGACAAAGCTAAAAATACTATAATGTAATTCCTTTCTTTTTATGCAATTAATTTACATATTTGCGCTCTAAATCATAGAACATGAAACAATTAGGGTTAATTGGCTATCCTTTGAGCCATTCATTTTCCAAAAGATACTTTTCAGATAAATTTATCAACGAAAAAATTGATGGTTATCATTATGACCTTTTTCCACTTGACAGCATTCAAAAGCTGACTGATTTACTAAAAGAGAAGCCAAATTTAGTTGGTTTGAATGTGACAATTCCTTACAAGGAGCAGGTGATTCCTTTTTTGGATGAAGTCAGTAAAAGTGCAAAAAGCATTGGCGCAGTGAATACGATTGTGATTGAAAATGGTAAGCTGAAAGGCTACAATACGGATGCTTATGGTTTTGAAGTGTCATTGAAAAAGTTTTTAAAACCACATCATCAACATGCGTTAATATTAGGAACGGGCGGGGCAGCAAAAGCAGTTCAATATGTTTTGGAACAACTGAATATTGGGTATAAATATGTTTCAAGAACGCCAACCGAAGAACAGTTTGCTTATACTGAATTAGATGAAAAAACACTTAAAAAGTATAAAATCATAATAAATACAACGCCATTAGGGATGTCGCCAAATAATCATCAATATCCTGCGATTCCTTATAATTTTTTAACTAGCGAACATTTGCTCTATGATTTGGTTTACAACCCAGCAGAGTCTTCGTTTTTAAAAAATGGAAAAGCAAAAGGCGCAGCTATCAAAAATGGATTAGAAATGTTACATTTACAAGCAGAGAAAGCTTGGAGCATTTGGAACAATTTGGAATTAAAAATTACGAATTAAGAATTACGATAAATCGGGAAAAATTTACGAATTAGAAATTTTAAAAAACTAATTGGAATAGTTAATAGTGTATTTAAAAATTCTAAAATCGTAAATCGTAAATCTAAAATCGTTTAATGTAATTGAGTTATGGTAAAGCAAACAAAACTAGATTTAGATTTTCAAAATACGAAATACGCTTTTGAATATAAATCTTACACAGAATTAAAAAGAGCATCTTGGTTATTTGGAATGATGAATAGTCAAACCTTAGTAACTTTAGGTTCTACGGCTACTTTAATGGCCTTGAAGTTTAAGATGCCTGTGATTTGGGCAATTAAAGCTACTATTTTTGGACACTTTTGTGGTGGAACAACGCTTTTGAAAAGTAAGCCATCTATTGACAAAATGGCTGAATATGGTGTTAGTTCTATGCTGGATTATGGTACAGAAGCCAAGAGTTCAGAAGAGGATTTTAATAGAACGATGCGTGAAATCATCTCTGCCATTCATTTTGCTAATAGAAATAAAAGTGTTTCTGTAGTTGTGATGAAATTAACAAGTATGATGCCTTTTAGCGTGCTTGAAAAATTGCATGCAAACGAGACACTAACTGAAGAAGAGGAAATATCTCTTATCGCAGGTAAAAAACGAGCGGACTCTGTTTGTCATTTGGCAATGCAAAGTAAGGTTAAAATGTATATTGATGCCGAAGAATCTTGGATTCAAAAGCCAATAGATGCTTTTGCTCTGGAGCTAATGGAACGTTATAATAAGGAAGAGGCAATTGTTTACAATACCTTTCAATTGTATCGCCATGATAGGTTAGCTTATTTGAAAGAGGTTTTTGAGGTAGCAAAAGAAAAAGAATTTATACTTGGTGCAAAGCTCGTTCGTGGCGCATACATAGATAAAGAACGAAATCGAGCAGCGGAAAAAGGCTATCCATCTCCGATTCAGCCAACTAAAGAAGCTACTGATAAGGATTACAATGATTCACTAAAGTTTTGCTTTGATAATATTGATAAAATTGCTTTTTGTGCTGCGACGCACAATGCGGATAGTTCTGAATACTTAACACAGCTTATTGTTAATGCTAAAACAGCTATTCCAAAAAATCATCATAATATTGCTTTTTGCCAACTTTATGGAATGAGCGATAATTTGACTTTCAATTTAAGTCGTGCAGGATTTACAGCTTCTAAATACTTGGTTTACGGCCCAGTTAAGGATGTGATGCCATATTTGGTGCGTCGAGCGAAAGAGAATACAGCAGTTACAGGTGATATGAGTAGAGAGCTGGCTTTGATTAAAAAAGAAATGAAGCGTAGAAGAACTAAGTAGATTATAAGGTTTCATATTGAGCTATATTTTGTGTTAACAATTTTATTATTGTCAAATTTTTGACAATAATAAAATTGTTATGTATATTTGCACTTGACAATAATAAAATTGCTAAGTCTAAATATATAATCATGAAAAATGTAGTTGGTGCTATTCCTACTAAAGATAATTTCTATCCAAGAAATAAAGTCATTAATAAAATATATAGGCGATTAGATACAGGTAGCCATTTATTTATGGCAGCACCTCGCCGTGTTGGCAAGTCTTCGATAATGACTTTCCTCAAAGAGAATCCTCGTGAAAATTATTGTTTTATCCTTGCTGTGGTTGAAGCCGCAAATACTACAGAAGAGTTTTATAGAATTGTTTTAGAAGAGATTATTAAAAGTAAAGCCGTTGGACTTTTAATAAAAGGCAAAGAAGGTTTAGGTAAATACTTTAAAGATATATCCGCTAAAGTTTCATTCCTAGGAATTGATCTTGAAATAGATGCTGATGGAAAATCAACCTCCTTTCAAGAAGATTTTGAAAATTTACTAGAAAAACTAAGCAGCTTGAAAGAAAGAGTTGTTATCATGTTAGATGAATTCCCACAAGCGATTGAAAATATTAAATTTCACCAAAACGAAGCAACTGCAATCAATTTCTTGCAGCAGAATCGCAAACATCGCCAAAACTCAGCTTCTAATGTTTGGTTTATTTATACAGGCTCGATTGGTTTACCAATGGTCGTTAAAAA
>CAZMEH010001064.1:0-5406 GCA_964564885.1 uncultured Saprospiraceae bacterium
CTCCATTAAATAATTATCTAAACAACATAATTCTTCTTGATTTTTTAAATATTATTTTAAATTCACTGAATAAAATACTTTTTCAAATGAGTTTTTAAACAAACTCATTACGACCAAACTAAAATTTAAAATTAAACAAGCTAAAATATGGGCGTACAAACGGTTTCTCTAGTTAAAGACAAAAAACAAATGCAACGCTTTGTGCAAAGTCTGCTCAAAGATGTAAAGGCATTGGAACACATGCTCGAAAATGACTGGTTTGAGTCTGGCATTACTCGAATTGGAGCAGAACAGGAAATGTGTTTAGTTGATAAAAATTTCAAACCTGCTCCGATTGCCATGGAAGTTTTAGCCAAACAAGATTATCCTTGGCTAGAAACAGAATTAGCTCGTTTCAATCTGGAAACTAACCTAACTCCAAGAACTTTTACGAATAAGTGCTTGAGTAATATGGAAACAGAACTTCGAGAATCATTAATCAAGGTTCAAGCGATCTTAGATGATTTTGAAGCAAAAGTTCTTTTGACAGGCATTATGCCAACGTTAAAAAAATCTGATTTAGGTCTTCACAATCTAACGCCAAAGAAAAGGTACCGAGCCTTGATGGACTCTTTGAGAAATTTGAGGGGCGAAGATCATGAACTTCGACTGGAAGGTATTGACGAATTGTTGATTAAACACGATTCACCTTTATTGGAAGCTTGTAATACTAGTTTTCAGGTGCATTTACAGGTTTCACCAAACGATTTTGTCAAGATGTACAATATAGCGCAAACTGTTGCTGCGCCAATGATTGCTATTTCTGCCAATTCTCCAATGTTGTTTGGGCGTAGGCTTTGGCACGAATCACGTATTGCTATTTTTCAGCAATCTATTGACAATCGTATTTCTCAAAATCACCTTAGGGATCGAAGTCCTCGGGTAACTTTTGGTAAAGATTGGCTGCATGACTCCGTTATGGAAATCTACCGAGAAGATATTAGCCGATTTAGGGTTTTGTTGAGTTCTGATGTTGAAGAAGATTCTCTCCAAATGATTAAAGATGGTAAAGTACCTAATTTACGTGCTTTAAATGTTCATAATTCTACGGTTTACCGCTGGAATCGTCCTTGCTATGGTATAAGTGAGAATGGAAAACCTCACTTAAGAATCGAAAATCGGGTTTTGCCTGCTGGACCAACCGTGATTGACGAGATGGCAAATACGGCGTTTTGGCTTGGTTTGATGAAAGGAATGGAAAAAGAGTATGGCGATGTTAAAAAATATTTAGGTTTTGAAGACGTCAGAGATAATTTCCTAAAAGCATCTCGAACGGGTATTGATACCAAGTTTACTTGGATTAATGATAAAAAATACACCGCCGCTGACCTTACTCTTAACGAACTACTGCCGCTTGCCAAAGAAGGTTTAGAAGCGAACAATATTGACTCTAGTGATATAGATAGATATATGTCCGTTATCGAAGGACGTTCAAAAAAGGTAATGACGGGTGCCCGATGGATGCTTCGTACTTACACCAAGTTGATTAAAGAGACGAATCAGGATGAAGCACTTGCAACATTGACCGCTGCTATCGTCGAAAAACAAATGGAAGGAAGTCCTGTTCACGAATGGGAAATGCCAACGCTAGAAGATTTAAAGGAATACAGCACGATTAATTTGACGGTCGAAGAAATGATGGATACTGATTTGTTTACCGTTCATCAAGAAGATATTATTGAATTTGTGGTGGATATCATGAACTGGAAAAAGCTTCGTTTTATTCCTGTTGAAGATAAAAAAGGAAAATTAACAGGCTTAGTTTCTTCGGATATATTGCTGAGTCATTTTTCTCAAACTGCTATTCCAAAAGAAGAAAAAGTTATCTTAGTAGAGGATCTTATGATTAAATCTCCGATTACCGTTAACACAACCACACTAATTGTTGACGCTATTCAGGTGATGCAAGAAAATGACATAGGGTGTTTACCTGTCGTTGATGAAAATAATATTCTACAAGGTCTTATTTCTGAAACTAATTTCTTGAAAATATCTCGCAGATTATTAAAAAGAATGAAATAAGTGTTTAGGTAGTAGGTAGCAAGAAACAAATACTTACTACCTACTACTTAATAACAAATCGCTGTAGGAAACCGCTATCAAATCTTGTTTTTGAATGTTCAAGTATTTCATAAAAACATCACATTGTTCTTGTAGTTTTTCAACTCCAATCGTTCCATCTTTATCAATCGCTTCGATTTCGACAAATGTGCCTAAACCTTTCACTTTGTCAATATGAAATTTTACATTATCAATAAAAAATATCTTGCGTTGCTTATTCACAACAATCAAAACACCAATCGAATTTTCTAAAACGGCTTTCAGAGAAGAAGCAGGCGTTGACTTATATAATGTAACAATAGATTGTTTTGGACCTTCCTGATTAGAACGATGATAATGAATAAGATTGTTTTCAATATTGCCTTCACGGAGTTTGAGTCTACCTTTTGGCACATTGAAGTAAGTATCTATTTGATGGTCAAGCCCAATATAACGAGCATTTTCAGCAATCAATAATACTTCTACTTCATCAATTTTATCAGACTTAGCTTTAATTTCTACGTTTAAATGCATTTTTTAAATGGATAATTGATAATGAACAATTGACAATTATAATCATTTCGTTGTCAATTGTCAATTATCCACTGTCAATTAAAAACCTACGCCCTTGGCACATCTTCTTTTTTCTTAGGGATTTTTTTGAAATGCTCGCTACCTTGCACGTCAAAATCTAGTTTTTGCAAATCACTAAACTTGATTTTACCTTTTAAATTAAGCATAATAAAGTTATCCGCTTCTTTCACCAAAATAAGAACATTCGTAATCATATCCTTTTTCTCTTTGATAAAGAAATTTACATTCATTTCACCTGTACGAATAGTCATCAATTCCTCAAATTTATCCTGATGAAGCTTATCTACAAAACCGCTCATTTCCTTATTCGTAATCGGGCTTTGGTCTTCTAATACTAAAACCTTTAAGCGATTAATATCAGATAGGATTTCTGTTGTCTCATGCTCATCAGCAGCAACCTTAGCCACCATTTTGATTAATAAGCCACCAATATCAACAGAAATTGCGCCTTCATGTCCGCTATGCTTATTAAAAAATTTATTAACACTTGATTGTGCTTGCGTGGCAATAGGAGTTAAAACTGCGAATAATAGTATTATTAATATATTTTTCATAAAAATTGGATTTCCTCGTTTTAGATTATTTCTTTGTCTTTTGTAAAGTTTTCAAGTTAAGAAACGAGTTACGAGTTCTTTTTATCAAACTCATAACCCATAACTTAATAATTAGTCATTATTATCTTCATCATCTATCTTTTCCAAATGCTCTAAACCGTCAATATCAAGTTCCAGCCCTTTTGCTAATTTTGAAATCTTCGCTAAGTCAATTTTGCCCATGAAGCTCATCAAAACAAATTCATCCTCTCCGCCAACGATTAACAATAGTTCTTTGATAATGTCACCTTCTTCTCTGACAACAAATTTCACATTAGTGCCTTCATCACGGACAGTCATCAACTCTTCGTATTCATTGAAGTCTATTTTCTTAATCGCTTCTTTATAATACTTCAATCCGCCTTCGTCACGAACCAAAATGCGTAATCCTTTCAAATCCTTAATCACCGCTTTCAACTCCTCATCCACATCTGCGTCAAGTTTAGCGAACATTTCAAACATCTTTGAACTAATATAAACGACCGTAAAACTCTCGTCATCCATATATTTATCAAAGTATTTCGTAATCGCATCATTCTGCGCTTGTACTTGATTTGGCATTGCAAGACTTGCAACTGCTACTAATAAAACTATAAATATATTTTTCATTTTTTTAAATTTAAAGATTGCTCTAATTGCTAAATTATTATAAATAGTAATGCGTAAAATTGAAAATCCTTACTACTTACTAACTTACTTAAAAACCTTATTTGTTGTCTTTTGAACCTTAATTAGGCTCGATGCAGCGATGCTTGTACCTCTGTTCAACTTAGCAGACATATAAGCCAAAGCCTTTTTCGTTTGCTCGTATGCTTGACGTTCTTCGTCTGTCAAATCTTCCAATTGCAACGTTTTTTCAGTTGAAGCGACTTGTCCACCTTTATCCATTTCTTGATAAATAAACAATCCGCTAAAAGTGATGAAAATAATAGCTGCTGCACTTGCCACTAATCGAATAATGCGATTTCGACGATTATAAACAGGTCGCATCGGTTTAATCACCCTTTCTTCTAATTGTGCTAGAAGCTGTTCGTCGAATTTGGGATTTTCAATCCGTGTTGTTTGTTCTACCTTGAAATATTGGAACATCGGTTGAACATCTTTCAATTCCTCGACTACATCATCAGAGTTAAAATACTCCTGGAGTAGATTTTCTTCTTGCAAAGATGTTTCACCTTCCCAGTATTTTTCTAGTATTTGTTTTATATTATTGTAATCCATACTGATCAGTATTTATCAAAACTTCTCTAATCTTTTTTCTTGCTCTAAATAGGTTAACCTTTACTTGATTCATCGGAATGTTGACCGCTTTCGCTATCTCATCATATGTCATACCTTCAATATCTCGCAATTGCATCACCAATCTTTGCTTGTCGGGTAGCGTCTCCATGAGCGAGCGAATGCGGGATACAGTATCCGTCATTTCTGCTTGCTGATGCGGATTGGCAACTGGCGTTTTAAAATCCAGTCCTGCTCCTAAACCTTCTACCCTACGGTGCTTAGACCGTGTTTTGTCAATGGCTAAATTTCTGGTTATTCTCATACAAAAAGCTTCAATATTCTGAATGTTTGGAATTTCTGCGCGCTTATTCCAGATTTTAATGAACACCTCTTGCACGACGTCCTCCGCTTCTGCCGGATTGCCTGTTATTCTCAGCGCAACTCGGTACAGTCGATTCTTCGTTGGAAGTATTTGTATTTTAAAATCTTGTAAATTCATATTCGCCCTATTGACGATGCTTTTGGAAAGATGTTACATCGTCTTTGATTTATTTTTAAAATAATTGTAAAACCAGACGTTCAACCCTTTGAAATAAAAATAGCCATCCCGATATATCGAGATGGCTATTTTCTAAATCTAACTTGTACCGTTTGTCTCTATTTCAATTTTTTGCCCTGTTTCCCTAAAGGGAAAATTGAAATGGAGACAGACTGACTTGTTAAATATAAGTATTGAAATCAAGAACGTAATCAATAGACATTGATTCTAAAATAATCTTTTGACTTATAACTCATTGATTATCGATGCTTATTTTTACTTAAAATGTACTTTAGAATAATGTCTACTAATCAACCTTTTAAAACAAAAAATTCTAACCTAAAGATAAAATTGAAATAGATAAAGTAAACATTTTCCCTT
>CAZMEH010001065.1:0-2761 GCA_964564885.1 uncultured Saprospiraceae bacterium
AATTAAATATGTCCAATATTTAAAAATAACACAATTAATTTACACTAACTTAACATATATTTATCATTTAACGTAATTTTAATATTTTGAAAATTATTTTATTTTAAAATATTATTTTGTTTTAAAAAATAACTCTAAAAGAATATTATGACAGATAGTATATTTCACAAATTCGATATGTCACCCTTTACAAGTAATATTTTTTGAAAAATGAAATTGATTAATCACTCTGTCTAAATTATGATTTGGGTAAGTTATCGCCTAGCGGTTGAATGTCAATAAATGTATCTTCAACATCAAATGATTGAAAAATATTAAAAATATTTTTCTTGATTTTATTATCTTTCTACAAATTAATGAATGGAATATTGTAATCATTGGTTTACAGCTCATTACTAGGCTTGTACGACAGTAGCTGATGGAGTGAGAGGACAGAAGATTTTGTTTTGAACGAGGCAATATTTTTCAGAATAACAATCGCTATTGCTAAAAAAATTAACGAAACACAAAATAAAATTTGCCCGTTGCAGCCCATTAAATTGTAGTGGTACGAGTCTAGTAATGCTGGTGGATTTTTTTTGGTTAAGTTTTGGGATAGAATTAGTTAAAAAACGTGATTCTTTGAAAATCCCGTGGAAAAACACTAAATACAAATTTTAGCCCAATTCTAGTTACGGAGTAGGCAGCCTACTTCGTAACTATTTTATGATTTTTATAAACGTTATCGAAAATTACAGGATTTTTCAAAGAACCAAAAACATTAAGGAACGTATTAACTCGTATCTTGCCCGTTTGCGAAAGAATAACGGCTAATGTTCAAGTGAACTAGCAAAATGCCCGTTAATACTCTAGGATATTCAAACTTTTAGACTTTAAATAATATGAATAACAAATTAACACAATTAAGAATAGCGATGGCATCGGCAGGAGTTGATGCTTATATCATTCCAAATACAGATTCGCATCAGAGTGAATATTTTTCTCAATATTATCGCTCGTTGACTTGGCTTTCTGGCTTCACGGGTTCTAATGCAACATTAGTTATCACACAGGATTTCGGTGGACTTTGGACGGACGGACGTTATTTTTTGCAAGGAAAGCAAGAACTGGCAGGTTCTGGGATTGAGTTGCAGGAAATGAAAGACCAAACCAAGCCAGAATACATTGAATGGGCAGCGTTGAATTTGCCAAAAGATGCAAAAGTTGGTATTGACGGAAGACTATTTTCGATTAGTCAATATCAAACGATGCAACGCCTTTTTGCTGCAAAAAACATTGGCGTAGTTGCTGATTTAGATTTGATAGATGGACTTTGGGCGGCTCGTCCTGCAGTTAAAGCAAAGGAGATTTTTGAGCATGATGTAAAATATGCGGGTAAATCAAGGGTGGATAAAATTGCTTTGGTTCGTAAGGATATGGCAAAACTAGGTACTGAAAACTATTTAGTAACGGCATTGGACGATATCGGATGGTTTTTCAATATTCGTGGTTCTGACGTGAGTTACAATCCTGTCACTTATGCTTTTGCAGTCGTAAATACTCATACGGTTCATTTATTTATACAATCATCGAAAGTTCCTGCGGCAATCAAAGCCCGACTGAAAGCAGATGGCATTGAATTACATGAATACGATGCGATTCAAACGCATTTAGCGTCTTTGGAAAACACTTCTATTCTATTGGCGGCTGGTCAAACGAATTATACTTTGTTTGCTGCTTTGCCAAAAAGTTGTACCATTAAAATGGATAGTTCTATTGTTCAACACTTGAAAGGTCGCAAGAATTCGACGGAACAAGGTTGGCTTAGAAAGGTGATGGTTAAAGATGGTATTGCGGTTTCTCGTTTCATCAAATGGGTAGAAGACAATATTGGCAAAAATAAAATCACGGAACTTTCTGCTTCTAATCGTTTGCATGAATTTCGTGCGGAACAAGATTTGTTCGTTGGTGATAGTTTTCCTGCGATTTCGAGTTACCGTGGAAATGGTGCGATTATACATTACAAGGTAAGCGAAGCATCGGATACGGAATTGCATCCGAACGGGATTTACCTCATCGACTCGGGCGGTCAATACATTGACGGAACGACTGATATTACTCGAACGATGACGCTTGGCGACACGACGGAAGAGGAAAAAAGATGTTATACCTTGGTGCTAAAAGGACATATTGGCGTAGCTGCTTTGAAGTTTCCAGAAGGAACTCGTGGTAATCAAATCGACGTAATGGCTCGTCAACCACTTTGGCAATATGGTTTAGATTTCGCACATGGAACGGGGCATGGTGTTGGATTTTTCATGAATGTTCATGAAGGACCGCATAGAATTGGGCCTGGTTCTGGTGGTGCTTATAACTTGCCAATCATTGCTGACATGTATTCTTCTAATGAACCTGGTTTCTATAAAGAAGGTGCGTTTGGTATGCGTATCGAAAATCTAATGATTACTCATAAGGCGGAAGAAACTAATTTTGGTAAATTCCTTGATTTTGAAACAATTACACTTGCGCCATTGGAGAACAAGTTGGTTGATGTCAATTTATTAACCAAAACGGAACGCAAATGGTATAATGATTATCAGGCAGAAGTGCTTGAAAAATTAGGGAGCCAAATGAACGACGAAGAACGTGCTTGGTTAGCGGAGAAATGTGCGAAGATTTAAATTTTTGTTACTCGTTATTTGTTATTCGTTGTTTTATGAAATCAATAACAAATAACTTTTATCACTGGACTTTGAATTATTATTTTAGTATATTTAGGAAG